>NZ_JBTLQH010000063.1:0-29344 GCF_054461575.1 Flavitalea flava | reverse complement strand
GGATGGTCATATTTTGCCGGTGAAAATGACGATCGGTCGTTCTTCATCCCCCGACTAAAGTGGTTACGATTATTCCTTATGATTCGCCGGGGCCATGGTCAAAAGGATAACGGATTCTTCCAACGCGATTAAAGAATGCTGAGCTTCGTCATGAAGGGTCAATAAGCCGATAGTCTTCAGCATGACTGTTTTTTTTGCTGTAAACAGTTTGGCTGATCCTGTCAATATTTGTACACTTAACAAATTTCCGGAAGGGTGAAAATTCAGTTCTGACTTCGTCTTTAGTACAATGAGTACGATTCTCAATTCGCTACTTTTTAGCAGCGTAAGTGCGTTCCGGTCGCCATTTTTCCAGGCATCCTCAATTTTGAGTTTATTGACGAGCTCCCCAAAATCGAAGACAAGTAACTGATCGTCCATCAGCCTGTCGGGCACGTGGCAGGGCCACGCATTTGCATTGAATTCACTTTTCATAATGGTAAAGATACCATTAAAGCGGTTATGGGGATGTTTGAGGTGTTTCATCTCCGTTGCCTGTTCCGGTTGAAATTGTACCTGAGACCAATGGACAATCCAAGTGTATTGAATTTCTGGCTGAAAACCTGGTGCTGATTTGTCATATCAGTTGTTCGGTACCGATAGTACGGTTCTGCAAACAAGGAAAATTTTTCATCAAGGGTATGTGTAAAACACAAACCGAGGTATAAGCTAGTTCCTGTATTTTGCCGGTACAGATTGCCGTTGGGTGTCGAGTAGGACCCTTTAGACCAGGAATAAGCATTTAAAATTACCCCTGCGTTGATGGCCATTTTAAACCGGTCGTTCCCCATTTCATAGCCTATTAGTAAAGGAATGTCCAGGCTTTTTAATTGCCTGTCTCCGGAAATGGTGACCAGTGTATCGGATTTGCTGAGTTTTATATTTATCTGGGAATATTGAATTCCGATCTGGCCGGTAAAATGGCTGGTAAATGATTTGCTCACTTTAAGACCGGCCGTATAAGATAATTGTCCTTTTTGCAAGAGTTCAGGACCCGGAGCATTGTTAGGTGTTATAGATTGGAAAGGCGCATCTGGAGAGATATAAACTTCCAGGTGCCAGTTTTTTCCATTATGGAAAGGTGTTTGGCTGTCCGGAAACGATTTCCGGTGGTCCAGGCTATCTCCTTTGCGGTTGACATTATCCTTTATGAAGGTGGTTTGAGTTAGCTCTTTTTTGTTTTCGGTCAGGGTTGAATCCAGTTGATAAAGACGGGCCTTATCCACGGGGTAGGAGGAGGTTGAATAAGCGCCATGATTATGACGGATCTGCGATGCTTTTTTTGAAGCGAATGAAATATTTTGTTTGGTTTGATCAATATTCGGTTGATCGGTTTTTGGCTGATCGATATTTGGCTGATCGATATTTGGCTGATCGGTTTTTGGTTGATCGATAAAATATTGATCTAAATTAAATATAGATGTATTGCCTTTATCCGTAACTGCCTCAATTGAGTTTTTCCGGTTGGAATAGAGTTCGTGGAAATTTTTAACCGTCTTTACGTTATTATTGTTACTCGTGTTATTATTTTTTTTATTATTCGTGTTATTCCCGTCATGCGTATCCTTCCCGTTTTTCGGGTATTTCCCTGGGTTTGGATTATAAGTCGGAAATTCAACACGGGAGAGCGTATTTTCCCGGATCTTGCTATTTCTTTTAACCGCCCCGACCAGGAAATAAGCACCGGCCAATCCCAGTACCAGGAGGGCAGGGCCAATAATGCGCCAGGGCCAGAAAGGAAACGGGTTACGATTTCTATCTCTTTGCCGTATCCTTTCCCACATATCTTCAGGAATCTGAGAAGTATGACCCAGAAGTTTGTTCCTGAAAAATTCATCGAATTTATTTTCAAGCATATCCTTTGGGTAGTTTTTGCAGTTCCTTAATTTGGGTTTTCAAAAGACCCCTTGCCTTGGACAATTGACTCCTGCTTGTTCCAGGATTGATATTCAACAGTTTTGCAATTTCATTATGATCATACCCCTCCAGGGCATATAGATTAAATACTACGCGATAGCCTTCGGGCAGGTTGCCGATCAGCTTTAATAAATCTTCTGCATTAAGATTGGTCAGGGCCGGGGAATCTATGGATTGACTTTCCTGGGTACTTTCGTCGATCGCTGAATAATGGATCTTTTTGCTTTTAAGTTTGCGTAATGCGGTATTGATCACAATACGCTTGATCCATCCTTCCAGAGGACCTTCAAAACGGTATTGATTTATATGCGTAAATACTTTAATGAAGGATTCCTGTAAAATGTCTTCCGCTTCCTTCTGATCGGGAAAATATCTACGGCAAACGGTCATCATAATACCGGAGTATTGGTCAAAAAGTCTTCTTTGGCTTTTTGACTCTTTTTTTAAACATCCTTTAATCAGTTCTTGTTCTGTCAATTCCTGGGGAGTTAAACTAGTTTGATTAAAGGAGAGTCCTGCCGGTTCGGAAACGTTGCCTGAATAATAAAATTAGGGTTTTGTTAGGGAAAGAAGGGGCTTATGGTGATGAAAATAGTGGGCAGAAGCCGGTTTTTAGTTAAAGTCTTTAACAATAAGCGGAGGGAGTCCACGCCAAAATAACTTAACGGTTGGGTAATCCAGGCTATCCTGCCTAAAGAAAAATTGTGATCTTGCCGTAAATTGAAAATTATGAATGTCAGCCCCCGTTCTTGTTTGCTTCGGAAAAGTTTTTGCAGTTTATTGTTGACCGGCCTGTTCTTTTTTTATGCAGCCACCGCAGCCGTCGCCCAGACGATAAACTGGATACAGGTAGAGCCAGGTATCTGGAAGGCCACGGTCGGCCAGCCGGAAGCCTATGATCTGCTGACAGCTTCCGGCGCCACCCCTTTTGAGGCGGGTTTGAAAGGTATGAGCAGCCCTGATTTTCCGCTTCCGCAGGAAGAGATCGTCGCCAGGATCACGGATGGGAAAACCTATCTGCAATTCCCCCTGGAAAAAAAGGAACAGCTCTATGGATTTGGCCTCAATTTCCAGACGGTCCATCAGCGGGGAAAGATCCTGCAATTACATACCGATCATTATGGGAGCGAAGACAACGGAAGAACGCATTCTCCTACACCTTTTTATGTTTCCTCCAAAGGTTATGGGGTTTTTATCAACTCGACCCGTTACCTGACTGTTTATGCGGGTAGTGGTGTGCGTAAGGATGGCAGGAATCCTCCAAAGGTCAAGGACCGTAATACCGATAAAACATGGGAGGCCCATCCGTACTCGGATGCCGTTGAGATCCTGGTTCCGGCGCAGGGAGTGGATATCTATGTATTTGCCGGACCTACACCGCTGGAAGCAGTCTGCCGGTTTAATCTGCTGAACGGCGGAGGCTGTCTACCTCCCCGCTGGGGTCTGGGTTTTACCCAAAGGGTACAAAGACTGTATAATGCCGCCGATGTAAGCAAAGAAGCTTCGGCTTTCCGTTCGAAAGGTTTTCCGCTTGATTTTATAGGACTCGAGCCGGGCTGGCAAAGTAAATCCTATCCCTGCACTTTTGAATGGGATAAGACCCGTTTCCCGGAACCCGCTACGTTTGTCCGGTCCATGCTCGACAGCGGTATACGGCTTAATTTATGGACGAACCCCTATATCTCTCCCGAGGCGCCCTTCTATAAACTGATATTGCCTTATACGGCCTCCCATACGGTCTGGAATGGATTAATTCCGGATCTGACGATTCCTGCGGCGCGGGATCTTTTTTTCGGGCAATTGAAAAAAGACCAGATCGATATCGGCGTCAGCGGGTATAAGATCGACGAGGTGGACGGCTATGACAGTTATTTATGGCCCGATGTAACCACTTTCCCTTCGGGATTAAGTGCAGAACAAGTGCGGCAGACCTACGGAGTTCTGTTACAACGGTACAGCACAGAACTTTATCATGCGAAAAACCAACGCACCTTTGGTCTCGTGCGTGGTTCCAATGCCGGCGCCGTCTCTTTTCCCTATGTCATCTATAACGATTACTATAAACACGAGGATTTTATCACAGCACTGATCAACAGCGGTTTTGCAGGAGTACTTTGGACTCCTGAGGTAAGGGCTTCCAAATCAGGGGAAGAATGGTTAAGACGTTTTCAAACGGTCATCTTTTCCCCAATGGCGATGATCAATGCATGGGCCAGCGGGACCAAACCCTGGTCATATCCTGAAGTGGCCGAAAAGGTCAAGCAGCTCGCCCTGCTGCGGATGAAAATGATGCCCTACTGGTATACATCATTTGCCCGGTACCATTTCGAAGGCATACCTCCCTTCCGCGCGGTAAACCTGGAAGAAGGCTTTTCCATGGAGTGGAAAAAAGATGGGGCGAATAAAAACCTGGAAGAGAACCCCTATGAAGAAGCGGTGACCAAAGAGATCAAAGATGAATATATGGCTGGAGAATATCTCCTGGTAGCTCCTTTATTCACCGGGCAAACCAGCCGGAAAGTAACGCTGCCAAACGGAAAATGGTACGATTTTTATACCGGTCAGTTTGTCGGTGACGGGCAGGTGATCACCGTTAATCCGGGCCTGGATAAAATACCTGTATTTGTAAAGGACGGCGGTATAATACCGATGATGCCCCCACTTTTGCATGCGCCGGCAGCCGGAACAAAGACCGATCTGGAAATCCGTCATTACGGAGAAAAGCCCGGAATCTACCGGCTGTATGATGATGACGGGGAAACGTATAATTATGAAAAAGGAGAATTTTCCTGGCGGGCCATACAGGTAACAAAGGATAAGAACGGCCGGTGGAAAGGCAGCATCTCCGCTCCCGAAAATGATAAACCCAATACGGTGGGAAATATTACCTGGAAATTTATGGGGAAATAAACATTGCCAAACTTTTGCCAAACTTTTGCCAAACTATTGCTAAACTATTGCCAAATCATTGCCAAATGAGAAAGATCCTTTTACTTGTTGCCCTGAGTTTTTACGCCAGTACTTTTTTATGTGGCCAGACAGATACCGCAAGCCATGACGAACGGATGAAATGGTGGCGGGAAGCACGGTTCGGTATGTTTATCCATTGGGGAGTGTATGCCCAATTGGCTGGTGTATACCAGGGGCACGAACAGGCAAGGGGCGGTGCAGAATGGATCATGAACCGGATGAAGATCCCGGTTGCGGAGTACCAGGCATATGCCAAAGCCTTTAATCCCGTGAAGTTCGATGCCGACCAATGGGTAAGGGCCGCAAAGAATGCGGGGATGAAATACATCGTTATCACGGCCAAACATCATGACGGTTTCGCCCTTTTTCAATCGGCCGCCAGTCCCTGGAATATCGTAGATGCCACACCCTACGGAAAAGATATACTGAAACAACTGGCTGCCGCCTGTAAACGTCAGGGGATGAAACTAGGTTTTTATTATTCCCATGCGCAGGACTGGAATAATCCTGGCGGATCCGCTGCCCGCAAACCGATGCGGGAAGGATGGCCAAACCCCGAGAGCGCTAAGATCGATGCTTATACTGAAAGCCACAACGGCCATTGGGATCCAGCCCAGGAGACCGCCGATTTTAACCAGTATATCGACAGGGTATCGGTACCGCAGGTCAGGGAACTGTTATCCAATTACGGAGATGTGGCTGTACTCTGGTGGGATACCCCAACCAATATGACAGACTACGCAGCCCTGAAATTACAGGCCTTGTTAAAACTTCAGCCTGCTATCATTACCAATGACCGGCTTAAACGACCCAATTTTCAGGGCGATACCAGAAGTCCCGAACAAAAGATACCGGGCCTGAACGAATTGGATGGCAAGGATTGGGAAACCTGTATGACCATGAACGGAACCTGGGGTTACCGGACAACGGACAATAAATGGAAATCGCCGGAGACCCTGATCCGTAACCTGGTGGATATATCTTCCAAAGGCGGTAATTATTTACTTAATGTCGGCCCTAAACCCGATGGTACTTTTCCGGAGCAAACTGTGCAGATCCTTAAGGAGATCGGAGCCTGGATGAAGATCAATGGGGAGGCCATCTACGCTACCGGGGCCAGCCCGCTGGGTCCATTATCCTGGGGACGCTGCACAAAAAAAGATACAAAAGACGGGACTATACTTTATTTGTCGGTATTCGACCTGCCGGCCACCGGAAAATTGATCGTACCGGGTTTGAAGAAGGAAGTCAAATCTGCCACCATATTGGATGGCGGGAAGAAATTAAAAACCGGAACGGCAGGAGGCGGTCCTAAAGGCGATCATGGAGGCGATCTTATTATCGAGCTGCCTGCTATTCCTGAAACATCCGCCGCAAAGATGGTTACCGTGATCAAACTGGTCCTGGATTGAAAATTTATTTTCTGGTAACCAGGTGATACTTCCCCATAGATCTGGATCCCTCTTCTCGATTTTTCCAGCAGTACCTTTAACGGATTGTTCTCCGGCAGTTCCAGGAAGGTCTTTCCCCAGAAATTCTCACCGAAATGGCAAACCCTTACATTGATCTTTTCAACAGGATCCTCTTCGTTATCCTTGTCTTCAAATCTCCATTGGTGGGGCAGATTGGATCCTACCAATACCAGGTCTCCCGATTCAAAAGGTTTCATACTGTCGCCTACGAATTGGGTGCCTTCTCCCTTTTTAAAATGGATCAGTTCAACTTCCGGATGAAGATGCCAGCGGGTATTAACGTAGGGTACCTGATCCTGCCGAATGCTGAAAGAATGCCCCGGCTCCCTGCAAACTTTCACTAATTGAGGTCTCATGATGGCAAGGTTTAAATAAATGAAGTCAATTTAGTAATGTCAAATTGAGCAATTTGTAACTATATTGATCATTTCCTGCCTTCTTTATTTACGGAAACGTTTCCGTGACTTTCGAAAAAAATGGTCTTTGGGGTGATGACTTTTTCCTCCTGTTTTATGTACGGCCGGGCATATGGGTTGATGATTATTTTCCCAAAATTTCCCCACTTTCCATTCTGTTTCAGCCATTTTACCCCTTCAGATTACCCAGGTAGGTGTCTTTTTGCTTTACGGGATTCTGGCATCATTTGCGTATTACCATAAAAGAATCATTGCCTGATCTATCATCCTAAAATTTAAAAAAATGGCCGGTATCAATGCTGCAAAAACAAACGTAAAAAAGATCCTGGTTATCGAAGATGAAGGGGATATGTGTCTGCTGATCGATCTTTTGCTGGATAGCAAAGAAACGGAAGTCGATTATGTAAAAACCCTGGCCGGAGCCATGGAATATCTGCAAAAAGAACAGCCTTCGTTAATTGTGCTGGATAACCGGCTTCCCGACGGGTTTGGCGTTGACTTTATCAGTTATATCAAAGCAAACCACCCGTCCGTTAAAATTGTGATGATCTCCGGAGTCGATCTGGAAGCCCAGGATGTCGCCCTTGAGATCGGCGCGGATACTTTTCTGTCGAAGCCTTTTACCAGGGCTCAGTTGCAAGGTACTATCCTGAATTTACTGAATTAGCCTCTTCAGAATTGGCCTCTTGTTTACGTGATTCCGCCAAATTGAAGTAAAAAAGGGGAATGATTCCTCTTCTTGCAATATACGCTCACAGTTGTCTTCCCGCAACTTATCGTACATTACCTTCAGATTCATCATTCCCCGACCGGATTGTCTTAGGCATGAGTCCTTCTAAAAACTTCCTTAAACAACACCGGCTAACACTAATCAGACGATACCAACGTCTACTTCTCTAAACTACCTAACTACCTGTGAACAGATTTTGATTTTCCCAATTCAATATTGAGACGGGTGAACAGAAAACGGCCATTGTATCCAAACTGGTTTGGACCAAAGAGGAACCGTCCCCTGTTGGAGGCATCCCGTCCTGAGTTATACCCTCCGGGCGTCTTGTTGGCACCGGCTACCGGATTGGCATATACGGCCTTAAGATCGTTCCGGGGGTCGACAAATATTTTGTCGGGATAAACATCGAATATATTATTTCCGCCTGCCGATAAGGTCATACCGGGGGCAAACCGGCAGGAGATCACCAGGTCGGTCGTGATCTTTGCGCTAAAGATCTGGTCGGATCCCAAGGCTATATCATTCAGATATGCACCGGTGGTTTTGTTTTTTAAACGAGGATCAATATTGTTGAGGAACTGCACTTCACCGAACCGAACGGCCCGGGCGAGGAATTCCCATTTTTTTATGGCATAACTAAAGGTGAGATTGATCTTGCTTTTGGGTTGCCCTGTTTCAATACGGCCCCGTTGCTGCCGGTCGAACAGGGTCGCGGCCAGGTCATTGGAGGGGTTGGCATTGGGATCGGTGGTGCTGGGATTATTCTTCGGGGCGTCGATCAGGGAATTGGTATGCAGCGCGCCTACCACCGTATTTTTATTAAAATTGGCGGCCAGCGATATCAATGCATTTCCGTTCCCGATCCGGAATCTGTCCGTCAGTACGATATCCACTCCTTTGGTTTCCGTATTGACGGCATTGGTCCAGAATTGCAAGGCAGAGGTGGTCGAATCGACATGGTTATCGGTCATGATCTTATTGACCAGGGGATTGCTGCGGTTAAAGGCAGTGGAAAGCACAATCCGGTCCCTGATGGAAATGAAATATCCGTCCACGGTAAAACTGAACCCTCCACCTGTTGTTCCGGAAAATCCCAGGGAATAACTGGTGGAAGTTTCCGGTTTCAATTCTTTTATACCAAACGCATCCCGAACGATGGGGTTGTAATTGTTAGCAGTGAGGGAGTTGGAAGGCTGGCCCAATACGAATTGGGTGGAAGTATTCTGAAAATACCGCTGATGCAGGGAAGGGGCGCGGAAGCCATTGCTTATGGAACCGCGAATGGAAAAATGGGAAGTCAGTTCGTACCGCCCGCTTAGTTTGCCGCTGAGGTTGTTATATGTAAATCCTTTTTCGGCATAACGCTCATAACGGGCAGCACCATCCAATAATAATTTTCCTAAAGTAAGTTCCAGATCACCATAGGCTGCATAGACCTTCCTGGTTGCCTTTACGGCATCCGCCGGTTTAAACCCGGGAAAGACCTGTGAGCCGGAAGCCGGAACAACCTTGATGGGGAAAGTCGTGTATATATCGGTTCCGGGATAAGGAGGGATAGAGTCTACGGTAGCCAGCCTGCCTCCGTTGGTATACGAATTGAGTTCGCCCTGGCTGATCCTGAATACCTCACTGCGGTATTCTCCGCCAAATGCCACATTCAGGGTTCTCAGGCCGCCATAATGGAATTTGCGGCTGAAATCGAGGTTCGCCGTATTCTGCAGGAAGGAAAGTTTACCGTCATAAAAGCTCGTTTGTACATCATCACTGGCCGGCAGACTGGAATTACCGGTATTCTTCGTATCATAACGGAAGGTGTTCTGACCGATAATATTGCTGATATCGATATCCCATTTACCGGCCTTTATATTGAACCCGGCCAGCAGGTTCCAGTCCGTGATCGTAGGCGAGATCTGAGGTAAGAACCCATCAGCATAATACTGATCACCGTTCCCCAGCACAGGCTGTTGGGATACCGAATTGGGGTTACGACTTTGCCCTGTCGCCTTTCCATCGCGGCGGGATATTCCCGCAGTAAGATAGGCATCGATCTTCCCGGATAGTTTGGCGCCGGCATTTAAAAACGTGGTCAGGCTTTGTGCATAGGAATTACCGACTACAACATTATGACGGTTATAACCCCGTTGCCTGGCGATGGCTGCATCCTGGTCCATCAGCCATTTCTGATAATCAGAATTACTGACGGCAGTGACAGGGTAAGGGTTTTTGGGAAATGCTCCTGCATTACCGAGATAGACCAGCGGGCTGTTATCCTCACCGCTACGGTTGGTGCTGAATCTTCTTAACCATTGCCCGCTGATATTGAGATATGAACCATTGCTTTTTGCGAA
This sequence comes from Flavitalea flava, assembly GCF_054461575.1. Classification (NCBI taxonomy): domain Bacteria; kingdom Pseudomonadati; phylum Bacteroidota; class Chitinophagia; order Chitinophagales; family Chitinophagaceae; genus Flavitalea; species Flavitalea flava. The sequence continues at coordinate 19,452 of NZ_JBTLQH010000063.1, read as the reverse complement.
TCCTCCGCTAAAGTCCAACTGCTGGTTCACACCATCGTTTATCTTTGTTGCTCCGTTATTAGTGGCTCCCCCGTTATAGGGCATGCTGGTAAAATTCTGGCCAAGCATCCCGGATATATTGAATCCGTTGTAGTTCTTTTTTAATACCACGTTGATCACTCCTGCAATGGCATCAGAGCCATATTGAGCAGCCGCCCCGTCCCGCAGGATTTCGATACGATCGATGGCCGAAGCGGGAATGGTATTCAGGTCCGTGCCTACAGAACCCCTTCCTACAGAGTTGTTGATATTAACCAGTGCAGTGTTATGAAGACGTTTACCATTCAACAATACCAGGGTCTGGTCGGGTCCGAGATTCCGGAGACCTGCGGGATCAATGTGATCTGTGCCATCCGATATGGTTTGACGGGCAGACTGAAAGGAAGGGACGGTATAGGTAAGCATCTGGGATATATCTTCCTGGGCAAATGGTTTGATCTCCCTGGTCCTGATCACATCTACCGGATTAGGCGTGGATAATTTGCTTCTTATCTCCCTTGACCGCGAACCTACGACGGTCACATCATTCATCCCGGTAATTTCCGTGGAGGCAAAGTTTTGCTCTGTGGTGGTCCCGGCATCTATCCTTACGGTCATCATTTGCGGCGCCTGCCCTACAAAGGTTACTATAAGTGTATATTCTCCGGGAAGAAGAGTAAGTGAATAACGGCCTTCACCATCGGTGACCGTGCCCATCCTTTTTCCTTTCACCGTGACTGAAGCACCGGCCAGTGGATTTCCGGCACCGTCCTTTATTATTCCTTTTACGGTTCCGGGTACATCTTTAGCGGGTACATCTTTACCGGGTACATCTTTACCGGGGAGACTTGTTCCTCCCGCCTTGGAAGGTGGAAGAGGTTGGGCGGAAGCTTTCTGGACGGATAGTAAAAATATGGCCAGCAGCGTGCAAATCAGGATAAAGCCCAGGAGGGCATAGTTGATCTTTCTCATAATCGTTTACTTGTTTTAAAGGACAGGTTCATTTTAGGGGTGCTAAGGTAGACCCAGGCAGGATTGGTTACAGACGCTCTTTTCCAACCGGCCTTGTTTTTTTCCCGACCGGTGTGACGGAAATGAAGGGACGAAAAAATAGTTTGCCGGAAAATGCCGTGATCGGGCGGTATTGGTTTATTAAAGGCGGGTTTGAGTTTCCAAATGGCATGCTCCCTGAGCAAACAGGGGCCGGAAGGTCCGGTATATCGGGAACGTAAGTAACTTTAAATCGTAACTTTAATCAAAACCCATCTGAAAAGTTGCATTCATGAACCTGGCTAAACTGTTTTTTCCGGCGCTGCTGACATCCGTGATCCAACTGATTGGTTGCGAAGGTCTTTTGGCACAGGATATCAACGAAAGCAATTTTACACTCTATACGAAACAGCAGGGTCTTTCCCACAATAACGTAACCGGTATGGTCCAGGATTCAACCGGTTATTTCTGGATCACTACTTCTTCGGGGTTGAACCGGTTCAATGGCAGTTGTTTTGTTCAATACCACAGCAGTAATGACAATCTATCCCTTCCCTCGGAACAACTGAACGGAGTCGTCTGGCTGAACAGACAACGGCTGGCGACCTATGGAGACGGTTTGCATATTATCGATACCCGAACCGGCGAAACAAGAAACCTTTTTGTACCTTACTCCGATAAACAATACCAGTATAAATTCAACTGGGTCGTATCTGTAACCGGCAATGAACAAGGGGATATTTTTCTGCTTACCCGTTCAGGGTTCTATCAATTCGATAAAAACTACCGCCTGGTCTTTCGTTATGATCATTATACAAAGGAAGAAGTAGCTACCTCCACCTTCGGTTTTGGAAGAAACCAGTTTTGGCTGGATAAAAATACACTTGTCCTTGCTTCCATTGCAGGGATCTATGTATACCTGATCGACAGGCACGAATATAAAAAGATGACAACTGCGGACTGTCCGTTATTGAGAGAAATCCTGGATTATCCAAAAAAAGATTGCGAGTTCTTTCAACAAAGGCCCGGCTGCTTTTTTTTGATGAACCCGGATGCCGACAGTCTGGTTTATCTCGATGTGGCCCGGCAGAAAAGGACAGTGACACGTTTGCCCTTTCATTCGGTAAGGGAGCAGTTCGATTACCGGTCAGAATTGTCAGCCATTAATGATTCGCTGCTTTATATTACCGGGAATTTATCCGGATTTTATAAAATGAGGCTTCATCCGGAATCCGGTCAACTTGAATTTTTGCCAAAAAAGTATTTCCCCTTTTATTATTGCCGCCACCTTTTACAGGACCGGGATCAAAATTTATGGGTGGCTACCAATAAAGGGCTGTTCAGCCAGGATAACAGCCAACCCTATGTACAAATAGTTCCCGTTCCTTCACAACTGGAAGCACTTTACCCTGGTATCGTTGTCGATGATATTGCCATAGCCGGAGATAAGTTGTTTGCGGCTTCCCGGAAAAATGGCGGCCTGCTGGTCTTTGACAGGGCAAACCTGAATTTCATCCGGAGAATCGGTTTCAAAAAATACGGGAACAGTGCCGATAATGTATATTCCGTTGTCGCAGCCAATGACTCTATCTTATTTATCGGGACGAACGGCCCGCTGTTCCGCCTGAACACGAGGACCAATGCACTGGCTGTTGTGGAACTGGATAAATGGAATAAAGGGGATTGGATCTCGTATCTCTGGAAAGACAAGACGGGAAATATTTGGGTCGCCTCAGAAAATATGTATAGATACGAGGCAGCAACGGGCCATTTTTCTATAGTGCCGACAAAGCAGGGGCTGTTTGAAAAAATAGAAGGAGCGAGTAATCTTGGGGAGGATCTGTCCGGAAATATATGGATAGCAGGTCATGGATTGGTGCGCTATAATATCCGTTACCATACATTCGACCGGCTGATCGATTCTTTTCCTTATATCAAGATCCCTGACAGGCAGGTAAATACGTTTGTCATAGATCCACAAAACAATATCTGGCTCAATAGTAATAATAACGGATTGATCTGTTATCGCCAGGAAACGGGAACCTTTCTTCATTTCACCCGGGATAACGGACTGCCCGATAATAATATCGCCTCCCTGATCGTCGTGAGAAACAAACTATGGATCGCCTCCTATTCAGGTATTGCCTGTCTCGATCTGCAGACCTTCCGCATCTCCAGTTTTGAAAAAGAGGATGGTTTTCCCGATCAGCCGATTGTCAACGGTTCAAAATTTTATTTTGATTCGGCCAACAATAAATTATTGATCGGGTTCACCAATACGCTGGTTCAGTTCGATCCCGGGATAATTTTTCAGAAAAGACAGGCCCCCCAGCTATTCTTTGAATATCTTACAACCGGTAACCAGCAAAAATTTTGTTTTCCAAAAGACAATATCACGACTTCCTGGCGTAATAATGGAATTACCATAAGTATCGGCAGCATAAATTTTTTCACCGGTAACAGTCAACGGTTTTCCTATCGCCTGGTAAAGGAGGATAGTACTCCCTGGCAGCAATTGGGTACCCAGAATACCTTCAGCGTTTCCAGTCTGGCCCCGGGCCGGCACAAAATCCAGGTAAAATTATTCTCCCTGAATAATAGGTGGCCGGAACAAATAAAGGAGATGGGTATCACCATTTTCCCTCCTTTCTGGAAACAAACCTGGTTTGTCGCCGTGTTCCTGTTGTTGCTGCTGATCACTGTTTACCTGGTACTGATCTGGAGGATCCGGCATATCCGGATAAAAGAACGGGCAAAAACGCATATACAGGAACTAAAAGCAGAAGATTATAAAAGCCAGTTCGAACTGGAGCAGATCAGTAATTATTTTTCTTCCTCGCTGGCCAGTAAAAAAAATGTGGACCAGGTATTATGGGATGTAATGCGGAACCTTATCAGCCGGATGAATTATGAAGACTGTATCATCTATCTGTGGAATGAGGACAGGACCAGGATGATCCAAAAAGCTGCTCATGGCCCAAAAGGAAACCCCAATGTCATCTATTCACAGCAATTCGATGTATTGCCCGGGCAGGGTTTGGTTGGGCATGTAATGCAAACCCGGGAACCCCTGCTGGTTGCCGATACGCGGAAAGATCCCCGCTACAGGGTCGATGATATGAACCGGTTAAGCGAGGTATGCGTACCCATTATTCATAACAATGAACTGATCGGCGTTATCGATTCGGAACACCATTGTGTGAATTATTTCAGGGAAAGGGATATTCAGATCCTGACCACCATTGCCACTCTTGTCGGAAATAAGATCAGTCAACTGGAGTCCGAGCAATCGCTCGAATTAAAACAGAAGGAAATCGCGGTGATCAACCAGCAACTGGCTGAAGCCCAATTGTCAGCTTTACAAACTCAAATGAATCCGCATTTTATCTTTAATTCTCTCAATAGTATTAAAGGAATGATCCTGGATAATGAACAACAAAAGGCGTCCAGATACCTGAGCAAGTTTGCACACATGATCAGGATCACTCTCAACCAATCCAAAGAGGTCTTTACTACGTTGTATGAAAATATCGAACACGTTGAAAGTTACCTGGTTATGGAAAAATTACGGTTTGACGATTCATTTTCCTTTAAGATCACCGTGGACGATCTTATCGACAAAGAGGAGATCCTTATCCCTACGCTTATGATACAGCCATTGGCAGAAAATGCCATCTGGCATGGTCTGATGCCCAAAAAAGGAAAGAAGAATCTTTCGATCCGTTTTTCCAGGACGGGCGGCGCCATTTCCTGTATCATCGAGGATAACGGAATAGGGGTTAAGGCTTCGGAACAAATGAAACAATTGAACCGGCCTTTACACCGGTCGGTAGGACTTAATAATCTTCGTAACCGTATCAAGATCCTGAATGAAAAATATGATACCGGTTGCACGCTTACCCTGATGGATCTGGATGAGGGTCAAAAAGAACATACGGGTACCCGCGCCGTCTTACGTTTTAATATCATCATAACTAAACCTTGAATATGCGAGCAATCCTTGTTGACGACGAACCTGACGGTATCCGGACCTTAAAAAGACTGCTGGAGTTAAATTGCCCGGAGGTGGAAATTGCCGGATCCTGTTCCAATGCGCATACCGCCAAACAAATGCTGGAGGACCTGAAACCGGATGTGATCTTTCTGGATGTCCGGATGCCCGGCAAAAGCGGGCTGGATATGTTGTCGGAATTAGATAATAAAGATTTTGAAGTAATCTTTGTTACGGCACATAATGAGTATATGCTTCAGGCCATGCAGTTCAGCGCTGTTGATTACCTGATGAAGCCGGTGGATGAGGACCGGCTGGTGGAAGCGGTTCAAAGGCTGGGTAAAAGAGTTGACCAGGCCAGGCAGGGCGGACAGGCTGAGGTACTGCTTCATAATATCAATAAAGCGGGCTCTCCCCTGGAAATGAGACTTTGTCTTCCTACCCAGAAAGGGTTTACGATCGTTAAGCTGGAGGAGATCATCTTTTGTGAAGCACAACGGAGTTATACACTTTTCCGTCTTATAAATAACAAGTCGATTCTTATCTCAAAACCCTTGTTCGATTACGACCGGTTATTGACCGATACCATTTTCTTCCGTGTTCATAAGTCATTTCTCATTAATCTTCTTCACGTAAAGGAATATATGCGGGGAGAAGGCGGCACAGTTATTATGAGTAACGGAATGGAAATTGAAGTCAGCCGCAGGAAAAAAGAGAAATTTATGGTTAAGGTGAAAGAGTATTTTAAGGGATGATTATAAATAACTCAGCCACCATTTTTTGGACTGGTTCGCCCTTTTATAGCGATCGAACCATTTAGAACAGGGATAAAGGAAAAGAACCACCCCGATCCAGACCAGGTATACGATGACCAGGGAATATCCATATCCCTTCAATTCCGTCACCTGGTTCACCCGCCCCGGTAAAAAGATCATCGCCGACCCGGAATAACCCTGCCACATTACGCCAATGATGGCAATACTGTGTATCAGGTATATATGAGCCAGGTAATAGAACATGGGAACTCTTCCGAATACCTGGACCCTTGCCGTCCAGGTGGTTTTTATTTTTTCCGTAATAGCCAGGAACAATAAGGCCGGCCCCAGGGTCATCAGCGTATATAGAAGGGAAGGCGGATATTTGGTGGTATTCAAAAAGGATAACAGGCTAAAAACGCCGCTTTTTTGGATGGACCAATGTGCCGCATCTCCATAGATATTCGCTGAACGTAAAACAACAAACAAGGCTATGGCCCCGAAACCCAGGATAATCAGGGTTCCCCTTCGCTGCTCAGCGTCATAGGCCGGAGTATACATTCTGCCAAAATAATATCCGGTGGCCATGATGCCGATCCAGGGTAGAATCGGGTAACGGATGAGTACTTTAATATTCCCGATAACAAACTCTCCCGGATCATGTAAAAAGCCCCAAAGGATGGATGATAAACCGGTCCCGGGCACATGCACATTGTCCAGGAGATTGTGCCCTGCAATTAAAAGAACGCCGGTTAACAGAATCAGCCGGACAGGCAAGTAAACCATTGCCGACAGGGTGATCATGCAGATGCCAATGGCCCAGATCACCTGTAAATTAAATATCGGATAGGTAGGATTGAAGGTCCAGCCAAGCGTGACGATAAATAGCTCTGCCAATACGAGCCATAGTCCCCTGGTAAAAAGGAAGAAAGATAATTGTTTTTTTGTTTTGGTGGCTCCGTACAGATGTGCGGAGATGCCGGCCAGGAAGACGAATATAGGAGCGCAATAATGGGTGATCCACCTGGTGAAAAAAAGCGGCACGCTGGTATGTTCCATATCTGTCGGAGAATAAAGGAAGGCGCTTCCGGAAAAATAATCGCGCACATGGTCCAGGGCCATGATGATCATTACCGTGCCCCTCAAAAGATCTATTGATTCGACGCGGGGGCTTTTTTTTGTTCTTGGTGCGGGTTTCCTGGCAGGGGCGCTTACAATCCTAAGGGTTGACATAATCGGGGCTGCATTTATCTGCAAAAATTGTAAATACGCCGGGCTATCCTGGCGCATTTTGCGCAACGGCGGGAATTATTTTCCGAATGGCGGACCTCAGACTATTGAAGGTTGTTGCCTATCCTGCTTTCCGCAGGAATATATTCCCACTGATCGTTTTCAGATCGATTGGTTTACCCCCGCCTCCGTTCAACCTGGTTACCATAGAGGGGGTTCCGCCGCCACCCCGTTTTATTTTTCCGCTTTCTGTCTGGAAGTCAAGATCGGAATACATATTTCCGGTGATAGTATTAAGTTTCAGATCGGCTTTCCGTTCGGGGGAAACAGCCAGGTCGATAAAACCGCTGATCGTGTGGGCCCTGATCCCGGCAATGGTTCCTGTTATGGTGACATTGCCATTTATCGTTTCAATGGAAATGTCAGCATTTTCAGGAATGAAGACATCGTGGAAGATCTCACTCTGGCAACAGTTACAATTATTGTCTCCATTCCGGCTACCCCTGACTTTATCATAATCCAGTTTGGCCGATATATTGATATTATCATCCGATTCCCCAAAGGTCATTTTGTAATCTTCATTATTCTTATTCTCATTGACATTGATCGAACTCTTTATATAGACTTCGTTCTTTTTCCAGGTAATGATCCGAATGGAATCCGAAATCTGGAAGTTCATGGAAATAAGTTTTTTTCCGGTATAGTCCATATGTTTCTCTATGATCTTTTGTGCAGTTAAGGATAGTATCCCGATGCAGCATAATGTTATCAATAGTATGTTTTTCATATACAGGTTTTTACAGTTGATGTATTATTATCTCTGATGTATTATTATCTCTGATGTATTATTATCGTTGATATATTATTAACCTTTTCTCAGGTAAATGCTTCCGCTGATCGTATGGATCCGCAGGTCTGCGCCGCCCCCATTCAATTGATTGCGAACGGAAGAGCCTCCGACTTTTTTAAGTTGTTTGTTGTCGGCGGGAAATTCAAAATCGGAATACATATTCCCGCTGAGGGTGCTCATCTCCAGGTCGAACGAAGCCCTGGCAGGAACGGTAACATCTATCTCCCCGCTGACAGAAGTTATAGAAACAGGCTTATCCTTGTTCAGTTCGCTGAAGGCTACGTCGACATTACCATTGATCGTTGAAATGACCAGCGGACCGGTCACATTCTTCAGTTTTATGGAATGGCATCCGCTGAATTCCACTTCATTTTTCATATTCAGAACAGTAGTCTCCCCGGATTTTGGGCATTCTCTTTTTATGACCAGGGAATAATTTTCCGGAACCCTTATTTTGTAATCTGCATGCTGGGTCAGGGCAAGCAAACAATGAAGGGTGATCTGATTACCATTCTTTTCCATAGAAATGCCTAAACCTGTATTATCGTTGCCGCCCGGGAAAATCGGTTTTAATCCTTTGGCCCGGTCAGGAGTTTCCCTGAAATTGCCTGAACTGCAGGTTATGAGAATCTCATTTCCACTATAACCTTCCACCGGCAGATCTCCGGTAAAACCATCCAGCGTTAGTTTGCCTTCTTTCGAGTTGTCGGCCTGGATCTTAAAATCCTGGGCCTGCAATAATGTTGTGGTACATGCCATGACAAGGCAAAGTAGGGTGGCCTTTATTTTTTTCATATTTATTTATTTATCTATTTATTTTGGGGTGTTAAAATTTATCATCTATATATTACTGGTATAGGTATATTACTGTTACAGGCAGTTATAAAATGTGCAGGTAGGCTATGGCAATTAATCCCGGATCTTAGATTGTTCTCAATCCTTTTTGCGCTACTTCTTTTACTTCCTGCAATGTTTTTTTATTGGAAAGGATCTCCCGGATCGGACCAATGGCCTTGGATTCTTTTTTTTCAGCCAGGATATTGATCAATACTACCTGGATGATCGGCTCTGTTTGTTTTTTCAGGGATTCTACCAGCGAATCGCGCACGGCCTGTCTATCGGAAAACCTGGCGAGGGAATAAAGCGAGGCCAGGCGGACGTTTACATTTTTATCATGATCCAGGGTATTCAGCAGTGCCTCGATGACCTTCTGATCGGGATTGGCGATCTCCTCGGCATAACTCACCGCCCTGATCCGCTGCGTGGCCGATTCATCACTGAGCAGGGAAAAGAGCAGCACTTCTTTCATCTCCTTTACTTCTTTTCTAAGCTCTACGATCTGTTCCGGGGCAGCGTTACCCCCCGGGGATTTCAACAAGGTTCCGATCCAGACTCCGCCCAGCAAAATAATGAGGACAGCCGCTACTTTCCATACGGGAGAGACCCAGGCTATATTTATTTTGGCCTGTAATTTTAGCTCAGCCTGTAACATATCCCGGAAGTTTTCCCGTAAAACCTGGCTGGGTTCTTTTGGTAAATCCTTGTCCATTAACTGCCCTAATTGGATCATTTCTTCCAATTCCCGGTTACATTTTTCACAGGTTAAAAGGTGCGTTCTTATTTCATCCAGGGATTCAGGGGAAATCTTATTGATAGAATCATCCAGGGAAAAAGAACGACCTTCAAAATGGTCAAGATAGTCAGGTAAAAGCGGCTCGATTTCTTTACAGGTCATGATAATCCCTCCTCTTGTGCTTGTTTGAAATAAAGGGCCTTCAGTTGTTTGATGGCTCTGTGTACCTGAACCTTTATGGCCGAAACCGATATACCCCTGATCTTTGAAATTTCCTCATATTTTAGTCCCTGGTACCTGCATAGCAACAGGATTTCGCGTTGTTCAGGTTGTAACCGGGCCAGGGACAGTTCCAATTGTTCGAAGTGTTCTTCGCCGTAGGTTTGATAGTTTCCGGACACTCCCCGGTCATATCTTTCCGCGAGTTTGAACCGGTCCGGCATTCTTTTTTCCTGTTTGTAATGATCGGTATGTATATTCCTGGCCATACCATATATCCAGGATTTAAAACTGCCATTCCCATCCTGAAAACTCTGCCTGTATTTTAGGATCCGGTAGAACAGATTCTGTGTAAGATCCTCGCTTACAGCTTTATCAAAGGTCATTTTCAGGAAAAAATTGTACAATTTAACGTGGTACCGGTTAAATAACTCTGTCAGTTCGGACAATTGTCCGCTCTTCACCAGCTGCATTATTTTTTCGTCGGAAAGTTCAGGCACCAGTTTGAATTGGGTTGTTCGATTTGGTTCTATATGGATTACGTCTGTTTGGATCTATATGGATTACTCCGTTATGGTAAAAAGGTTACCGAAAAAAGGAAATAAAACTAAAGAAAAGCCGCCCTGTAAATAAATACGGGGCGGCTGTCAGTTAAATTACAAAAACCATAAACTATTGACCGTACAATAAACTATTGACCGTACTATTTTAGTTAAAGGAAAGGATTAATTTTCCGCCCTGTGCATCGACGGTAACCGGTATCCCACCACCATTCAAGGTTCCCTCGATCTTGCTTTTTTCCACGGTACCGCTGAATTTTTCTAATTTACCGGCCTTTATATTGCCGAATAATTTTAAGTCGAGTCCTTTATCCTTAGGAATGGTCAGACTGATATGGCCGCCGGAATTCCTGAGTTTTACATAACTGCCCAGCTCTTTTATTTCTGCATCTATATGTCCTCCGCTGGTAGAAGCATCCAGGCTGCAGGAAAGATCCCGTAAGGTGATACTGCCGCCCGAAGTATGCGTCGAAAGTTCTCCGCCAATTGTACCGCCATGAACACTTCCGCCGCTTGTGGTTGCCGTTATGGTTCCTTTCAGGTCATCCAGGGTCAGTGATCCTCCGGAGGTTTCCAACTGAATGGTTCCAGTGCAATTGGCCGCGGAAATGCTTCCGCCGCTGGTGCCCAGGTCAATATTATCCCGGGAATTTTTTATATGAATACTTCCTCCCGAAGTCCTGCCTTTGATCTTTCCGCTTAAATCCTCCACATGCAGGCTTCCGCCGCTGGTCCTGAAATCCTGCGTCCCAGAAAGGCTATTTAGGGAAATACTTCCACCGCTGGTGGAGAGATTGGTAGATACATTCCGGGGAACAAGGATATTAAAAGAAATGGATAAAGACCTTTTCCAATCTATATCGTCGCCCCTTGGTTTGGCTTTAACGGTAAGTTGGTTATCGGATAAAGTAATCGTCAATTCATAATTCTCATCCATCCTTTTCTGAATTTCCTCTTTCGACAGACCCATAAGTCTACCATTTCCAGACTGTACAAATACTTCTACTTTTATATCAACGCCATCCGATCCGGTAACGTGGACGCTTCCTCCGGATGTCTCAGCCAGCACCTGTTTTACCTGCGCTTTATCAAAAGTCTTAACCAGGAATGGGGTTTTGGTTTCGAATTGCGCCTGGCTTCCAAGTACTGCGAAGGAAAAAAGGAAAAAGAGGATAAGTTTTTTCATTTGGTTTTATTTTTTCTGATTAAATTTTTCTGATTGACAGCATCTTAGGACCGATCGGGAATAACGGAATATTAGGACTGATCGGGAATAGCAGAATCTGAACGCATGACCGGCATTCTTTGAAGAATCTTTTGGCCGGTTTGCCCTATTAACCTCCAGTCTGGCCATTGGTCGTATTCCGAAGATTGGTGAGGATATCCACAGAATACTGAATATGCGGATTATCCTGCAACAATTCCTGTAATTCCTGCAATTCATTCGGAGATGCGTCACCTTCCAGTTTCCGGGCGATTAATCGCCAGATACGGTACTGATCTTTTTTTGGTTGTTCATTATCCTGCATAGAACGATACGTGCTGATTGGTTTGTGTCTATTGAGATGCATGTCCATGACACTAAAGACGCGGGGTAGTGATCGATTGTTGCATCTGCAATACCTCTTTTTCCGTTTTTTTTAATTTCCGATAAAAGGCTGTAAAACAGTCGACTAGGAGGATATGGGCCGGATGGTCAACGATTTTTCATACTTCTGACGATACGGCTGGTCCTTCTTTCTGCTCTTTTGTTCTGAAGGTCTACGACGGCCCATATAGCTGCCGGTAACCAGCCGATCAAGGTGAGTTGAAGGATCAGGCATACCACGAAACTTAAGATCTTCCCTCTAAGCAAAAAGGAAACACATGGAAGAAGTATGGCGAGTAATAACATAAAACAAGGTTTTTAAATGGATTGTATTTTACTTTTGTGCATATTGCCCCATTCTGAAATGATCTTCATCATCGGCCGGGTCGACAAACCCAGTGGGGTCAATTCATATTCCACCCGTGGCGGTACTTCAGCGTATACGATCCGCCGGACAAGTCCGTCTTTTTCCATTTCCCGCAGTTGAGCTACGAGCATACGCTCGGATATATTGGGTAAGGATTTTCTAAGCTCGCTGTAACGCATCTTCCCCATCAGCAATTGGGCAATGATATTGGCTTTCCATCTTCCCCCCAATACCAATAACGTATGTGACATGCCGCAATAATCGCGCAGCACTTTTTCATTCATGGCATTGGTAGAGCTCGTCTTTCTCATTTCTTACTTTTTTGTTAGTACCTGATAACTTTAGCAGTACCCACAAATGTATCCAGGATCGGCTAGTTTTGAAAAACTTTTTTAGCACAATCACCAAATAAAAATAATACAACATGAAACGTTTAGCAGGTAAAGTAGCTCTGATCACAGGAGGAAGCCGCGGAATCGGTGCCGCTATCGCCAAACGCCTGGCAAAGGAAGGCGCAGTTATAGCCCTGACCTTTGTAAGCGCTCCCGAAAAAGCAAAAGCCGTTGTAACAGCTATTGAAAAGGAGGGTGGCAGGGCCCTCGCTATTTCAGCCGATAACACAGATCCCGATGCTGTTGTAAAAGCGGTGCGCCAAACAGTAAAGACTTTTGGCCATATAGATATCCTGGTCAATAATGCCGGCATTTATATAACCACGCCGTTGGAAGAGTTAACGCCGGAAGAATTTGACCGGGCGATAGCGGTTAATGTAAAAGCTGTTTTTTTCGCCTCCGCAGAAGCATCCCGGCATATGACGCCGGGCGGAAGGGTTATTACTATTGGCAGTAATATGGCAGACAGGGTAGTTGGCCCCGGAGGAACTCTTTATGCTCTGAGCAAATCGGCATTAAGCGGTTTCACACGGGGGCTTGCCCGTGATCTGGGACCCAAAGGTATTACCGTTAACCTGGTACAGCCCGGCCCCATCGATACGGATATGAATCCGGCTAATACCCCGCTGGCCGATTTTCTTAAAGGGTTTATGATCATTCCCGAATATGGAAGCGGGGAGGATATTGCCGGAATGGTAGCCTTCCTGGCAAGTGAAGAAGGGAAATATATGACAGGGTCGACAGTTACCCTGGATGGAGGGTTTAATGCATAGGGGGCGGATATAGGTTATACCTTAGTTTCTGATTACTTTCTGACCTTTTCCATTTTGGTAGGATGGCTTAATTTATAATCCAGGGTAGATTCATTGATGCCTGCACTTTTGTTGATATAACCTTTTTTATAGCTTTTGACCCTTGCTTCGAATTGAAGGATCTCGCCTTCCCGAAGATGGCCTAATTTTCCAAAGCCTTTGGTGAGATTGAACCACAAATGGTCGCATATAAAGAGCCCTTCACTGTTGCGGATCTCTGTTAAGAGGATCGTTTCGGTGGAGGGGCCTCTGAAATTAGTCTTTTTCCCATACTTTGAAAAAACGCCTCTGAACACACCCCTCTCCATTTCCGTCTTTTTTAATTCGGTTCTCATTCGGTTGTCCTTTGTTATCTTTTGTTAGCCTTGTTATTCTTCTTGTCCTTGGTATTCTTGGTATTCCTGTTGCCCTTGTTATTCTTTGTATCCTTGTTAGACTTTGTATTCTTTGTTTATAGTTGTTTTCCGTGAAGACAAAGATAAACCGGAATAATCTATAATTTTAAGGCATGCAATTACCTACTTTACGCTCGAAGTTCCTGCTGAATCCAGATATTACTTATCTGAATTTTGGTTCTTTCGGAGCTTGTCCAAAACCGGTTTTCGAGGATTATCAGAAATGGCAGCGCGAACTGGAATACGAGCCCGTCCAGTTTATGGGCGTTAACGGATTACGTTATCTGAAACAATCCAGGGAGGCCCTATCCGCTTATATACATTGTGATCCCGATGATGTCGTTTATGTTACGAATCCCTCATATGGTATTAATATCATCGCCAAAAGCCTGCAATTGGCACCCGGCGATGAAATACTCGCCACCGATCTGGAATATGGCGCCTGCGACAGGACCTGGAACTATTATTGTCATAAGAGCGGAGCAAAATACGTGAGACAGCGGATCAACCTGCCCATTGTTTCCAGGGAAAAATTGATCGAAGATTTTTTTAAAGGGGTCAGCAATAAAACCAGGGCTATTTTTATCAGCCAGATTACCAGTGCAACAGCTCTGATTTTACCGGTAAAAGAGATCTGTGCCATCGCCAAAGAAAAAGGGCTGCTCACCATTGTAGATGGAGCACATGCACCCGGTCATGTTCCTGTCGATCTATCTTCCCTGCAGGCAGATATCTATACAGGCGCTTGTCATAAATGGATGCTTACCCCAAAAGGCTGTTCTTTCCTATACGTTAACAAGGACATGCAATCCCTGTTCGATCCCTTGCTGATCAGCTGGGGGTATAATAGTGTTTCCCCCTCCAACTCCCGGTTCCTGGATTATCACCAGGGGCAGGGAACCCGCGATTTTTCCGCTTTCTTAACGGTACCCAAGGCCATTTCGTTCCTTCGGGAAAATAACTGGGAGATGGTTGCAGCATCCTGCCGGGAACTGGTTCAACAGCATGCCCTGCGTTTTTGCGGTTTATTGGGTACGGAGCCGCATTGTCCCATAAATAATGATTTTTTGGGCCAGATGTTCGCAGTTCCCCTTCCTGGGCTTATTAGCCCTGAACCGGAAAAATTGCAGCGCCATCTTTTTGAAAATTATAAAATAGAGGTGCCTGTCATGCGACAGGATAGCAGGCTCTTTCTCCGGTTCTCCATCAATGCCTTTAATGGTCCGGAAGATCTGGATATCTTATATTCAGCACTACAGGATATTGGCGCAACGACTTCTTATCTGAAAACAATTTGATTGTTTAACCGGAAGGATCCTGAGAGGTAAAGGTGAAAATTACTGAGATGGATCATTGATCAACCCGGTAAACAATATGGTGCCGCTGGTTTTTTCCTGAATGACATAGAGAAACGGATGATCCAGTTTGATGGAAAGAGGCATGGATGCCATAGTCCCCATGCCGATCACAGTGGCGGCAGCTGCTACGGTCCCTTCCTCATTGGTTTCGATGAAGGTCTTATGTATAGCCTGGGTGATCATTACCGGACTGTTGTACATTCCCGAAAAATCTGCATGGTCTCCAAAAGCAATACTCATTCCCATCAGTGACAGAGCAGGTTTCATATCGCCGATGGAATAACTGTATTTGAATTTCGGCAGATAGAGGTCCATGGTATAAGACGTGGACCCGTTCTGCCAGTATTGAAATGAGGCAGCATTCAGGCCGGACAGTATATCCGTTGCCGTTAAACCGCTATTCGGGAGTAAAATAGACATGGTAAAGTTGCCCCCTCCATAAGGTAACTGTATCATTTGCAGGGAATCGTTCCGGAAATATCCAAGCGGGGTTTGATGCAAATACATAAAAGGCGTGGTAACCGAAGAATTACCGGTCCGGTAAAAAGCGGCATCCTTTGTTGCATTCCTGTCAAAGGGATATTGCCATGTGCCTTTAAAATAAACCGCATTGATCAGAAACAGCAGGTCGTTTGCATTAATCTTGTCCAGTATTTTTGGGATCTTTTGTTGGGTACCTGTTGAAACCCAATCATTAATGGTTTTTACGGAGGCGGGGTCCGAGAAATTCAGCTCCTGAACGGTAGCTGCATAGTCTTTTTTGGTAATATCCAAAAAGCCTGGTAAGGGCTGCATACCTTGCCGGTACCAAATGGAATTGGCAATGGATATTTCAACCTTATTATCTGAAAACGGCAATTGCTGCAGCAAAGCCTGGCAGGTATTATTCAGGTCATCGGGTGTTAAATTTTTCAACCTTAGAGCCTCCTTCATGGAATCCTGCGTGGCATTGGCGGCTCCATTAAAGGCCATGCTCAGGGTAAGATAAATACTAAACGGAGAAATCAGTTTGTTGGAGGACCTGTTATTATCGGTCTGCTGGTTTGCCCGGAAGAAATCGAAGGCGAATTGTTGGCCGGCCTGTATGACAGCAGGCCCTGTGGCAGGCAGGACAATATCTTTGGCGATATCTTTTTCCGGACCATTGGATTTTTTGCAGGAAAGGGAAAACGCAAAAGGGCAACTAAGGGCTGCCACTAAAACGAATCGGGAGAAGGTAAAGGCTGACCTTAACCTGAATAATTTGAAAAGGATAGTTTGATATCGGGGCATAGCAATTTAATTTAATACTCTTTGACGCCGGTTTCTGACCGATCGTTGCATGGGTGCTGCGGATTTTGGTGTAAGCAGCGGTTTTACAATAAACATTGCTTATTTTCGTTTTCGTTGATTATACCGATTATATGACTAAAAAATTTACGTATTTCTGTCTTTTCCTTGTTGTTTTAGCCTTTGCCTCCTGTAAAAAGGATAACAGCACCTCCAACAATCCCAATGGTAATCTGCTGGGAGACTGGAGCCTGGTATCCATGCATTTAAAAACCTTGGCCACGACACAATATGCAGCAGGGGGATCGACTTTGAAGACTGTGACAGCTTCCGATTATACTACTGAAAATAATATCGGTTATATTACGATAACGGCTGATTCGATCAAGGGGATCGGGATCGGATATTCTGCAACCATTAATGCCAGGGGCGCTAATTTCGTCAATGGCGTATTTACCGATTCCATTGGGCAGTCAATACCTGTAGTCGTTCCGGCTACTAACAGCGGATCAAAATATCAATCGATCGGATCAGATTCTTTATATATGACCGCAGGTGGCCTGCTGAGTGTTCCTGGTTCGGCAGCGCAGCCAACCCAGGGTCAGGGTTATAAATATACCATCAGCGGCAGTACATTGACAATGACCACTCAAATCAATCAGAATTCATCAAGTTCCCAGGGCGGTATTCTTGTCACTCTCAACGAACAGGCGACAGCGGTCGTGACCCTGCAAAAGAAATAGGAGATTGGCAAACATATATTTTCCCGTACCATTATTTTGTGTAAATTAACGGGATAATACGAATGCTATGTCCACACGTCGTCAGTTTCTAAAGCAAGCTTCTCTCGCCACCACAGGTTTGGTGATCGGTAAATCGGATTGGTTTAAAAAGAAAAAAGAGGTCGGACTTCAGCTCTATACCCTTCGGGATGAGGTGAAAAAGGATCTGAAGGCTACGATCGCCAGGGTCGCACAGATCGGCTATAACAATGTGGAAACATTCGGCTATAGTGCCGGAAAATATTTCGGTCTTTCCACGGCGGAATTTGCCGCTATTTTTGCTCAAAACCATCTCAAAACACCCAGCGGACATTATTCCCTGCCGGATTACCTCAGCAAGGGCGATATGGATGACCTGAAAAAGACGGTTGAAGATTCCCGCGCCTTATCCCATCATTATTTTACCGTTCCTTATTTGCCCGAAAATTTACGGACAGGTCTGGATAGTTATAAAGAGTTGGCCGATAAGCTGAATAAAGCCGGAGAGGTAGCTAAGGATGCCGGCATGAAACTGGCCTATCATAATCATAATTTTGAATTCAATGACTGGGGCGGCGGCCAGACAGGTTATGCGACCTTGCTGAAACAGACCGATCCTCAATTGGTACATTTTGAAATGGATATCTTCTGGGTATCCAAGGCCGGAGTAGATCCTATTGCCTTGATAAAGGCCAATCCCGGCCGTTTTCCTATGTGGCATGTGAAGGATATGGATAATTCTCCGGAAAAGACCTTCACCGAGGTGGGAACAGGGGTTATCAATTATAAAGAAATATTTAATTTCAAAGAGACTTCCGGCATGAAATACTTTTTTGTGGAACAGGATCAGATCAAAATCGATCCTTATGTAAGTATCACCAAGAGCCTGGAATATATCAGAGGTATTATCCTTTAAGGACTCCGGTCTGCTATTTTTTATATTCATTTATCATGAGTAACCGTCGTTCATTTTTACAGCAAAGTTCAGCTCTGGCAGGAGGCGCGATCCTGCTTTCCGCGTTTGACAACAACCCCTTTTCGCGATGGGGCAGGAGCCTGGCTCCCTCTGACCGGATCAATATAGGCGCCATCGGCATCAATGGGATGGGGTGGGCTGATCTGACCGCTGCGTTGAAGATCCCCGGAGTCAATGTCGTAGCCCTCTGCGATGTAGACAAAAATGTGCTGGACAAAAGAATGCATGAGCTGGCCAAAATGAAGGTGGATACCGCTAAAGTCAAAACATACAGCGATTACCGGAAATTACTCGAACAAAAAGATATTGACGCCGTGATCATCGGCACTCCCGATCACTGGCATGCCCTGATCATGGTTGCCGCCTGCCAGGCAGGAAAGGATGTATATGTGGAAAAGCCGGTAGGCAATTCCATAGGAGAATGCCGGACCATGGTAGCGGCACAGCAAAAATATAACCGGGTAGTGCAGGCAGGTCAATGGCAGCGGAGCCAGCAGCATTTTAAGGATGCCGTGGATTTCGTTCAATCCGGCCAATTAGGGAATATCCGTACCGTAAAAGTATGGTGTTACCAGGGTTGGATGAAGCCCGGACCGGTCGTTCCAGACTCGGCACCTCCTGCAGGAGTGGATTTCGATAGCTGGCTTGGACCTGCACCCCAGCGCAGTTTTAATTCGAGCCGTTTTCATTTTAATTTTCGCTGGTTCTGGGATTATGCAGGCGGTCTCATGACAGATTGGGGCGTTCATCTGCTGGATTACGGTTTGCTGGGAATGAAGGCAACCGTTCCGAAATCCATTGCCGCCCTGGGAGGCAAATTCGCTTATCCTGATCTTTATGAAGAAACGCCGGATACCCTGACTACCCTCTACGAATTCGACGGATTCAACCTGGTCTGGGACCATGCGATGGGGATCGATAACGGATCTTATGGACGGGATCATGGGATTGCTTATATCGGAAATAATGGAACCCTTGTCCTGAGCCGCGGCGGATGGGAAGTGATCGAAGAGCACCAGAGCAAAAATAAGGTAAGTAAGCCCTTTGTCAAGTCTTCCGATAACGGTCTGGACCTGCATATGGTAAACTTTATAGACGTGGTCCGCTCCCGTAAATTGGAAAATCTCCACTGTTCCATCCAGGCCGGAGCTCATGTCGCGACAGTTGCCCAAATGGGGAATATCAGCCAGCGCAGCGGGCAGCGCCTGATCTGGGACCAAACGGCAGAAAAATTCACCGACGATAAGATCAACAGCGAATACCTGATGAAACAATACAGGAGCGGTTACCAATTGCCGGTTCTCTAAGTTTCCTGGTTCCCTAAGTTTGGGTGGTTCAGGCCACAGGG
>NZ_JBTLQH010000062.1:0-30208 GCF_054461575.1 Flavitalea flava | reverse complement strand
CCCTTACTCCGGATAAACTGGAAAAGGCAGGGGGCTACCGTTATAAAAAAGCCAGAAAACCTGAGCTATACAGAGATATAATCGGGCAGCCGAATTTATCGGAGCAGAAAGTGGTTTGGCTGAATACTCGGAATTAATCGGAAGTCTTTATCCAGAAGTCCTGAGCCACGAAGCGGCTTCCCGATCCAGGAATACGAGTCCTTCCGGTATGGTTTGTATGATCGAAGCAGGCACCTCCCTGGATACCTTTCCCTCCAATGCCCGGGCTATGATACCCGCCTTTTTATCACCGGCAGCGATCAGGATCGCCTTATCTGCTTCCCGGAGGTGCCGGAGTCCCAGTGTAATTCCTTCATGAAGGGTCGTTTCCCTTTTGAAATACTTTTGCGCTATCTGTATGGTTAAGGCGTCCAGGACAGTATGGTGTGCATAAAGATCTACATCCACACCGGGTTCATTTAACCCGATATGTCCGTTCATTCCCACACCTACCATCATGATATCTATGGTTCCTTTTTCGCGTATAAGGCTGTCCATTCTTTTACATTCCTTGTCAAGATCACCGGCAAGCGCATCGAAGAACAGGATCTTCTCCGGTTTGATCCCCAGCGGTATAAACAGGTTTACGTCCATATAATGCCGGCAGCTGCCATCATCTTTTCCATCCATCCCCACCCATTCATCCAGACCCGCAAAACTACAATGGGAAAAATCGAGGGTACCTTCTCTGGCAAACTGAACCAGGTACTTTAATATCCCGGTAGGTGACTGACCCGAAGGAAAACATAAAAAAGAATCCGGTTTGCCCCTGATCTGTGCGGCAATTACATCCGCAACCGCCTTAGACATTTCTTCATAATTATTGTATATCAACACTTTCATGGAGCTCTTTTACGGTTTTTTGCCTGTTAAAAAAAGATGGGCAGTGATTAAAGGCTTTTGGCTGGCTAACCCAAATCTAATTGAAAATAATTTTTCTTGCCCTAACTCCTTGTAAATTATCACTTTCAACGAAGGGGAAAGAAAATAATTTAAAAAGCTTAACAAAAAGTTAAAATAAAAAGTGCTACTTATTAAAATATTTACTAAGTTTATAAACCATTAATAAACTAACGCTTTTGGAATGATAGCCACTCAGACCATTCCCTTTACCAGCTATTTAAAATACCGGATTGTCCGGCAGTTATATTTTTCACCAACTTCTTCTTGCAGCAGTTTGAGTGAAGAATTAGGCAAAAGCATACCGCATGTTTCAAAATCATTGAATGAACTGATAGAATCCGGGTATGTTTTGGAAAAAGGATATGCACCTTCCAATGGCGGCAGACCTCCCCTGGTCTATTCCCTCAAACCGGAAAATATGTATATAATGGCGGTTGCCATGGACCAGTTATATACCAGGATCGCCGTACTGGATCTTTCCAATCATTATGTACTCCCCATCGAAACGATCGAATTAAAATTGTTGAATAATGAGGATGCCCTGACCATACTGACAGATAGCATTAACAAGATCATAGCGAGCCTGGGCCCCGACCGCAAAAAATTAATCGGCGTAGGGATCGGCATGCCGGGATTTGTAAATACCACCTTTGGCATCAACTATTCCTACTTAGCGACGCATAGCAATGAAAGTTTGCGTGCTTATCTCGAACGGCAATTACATATTCCGGTTTACATTGAAAATGACTCCAGCGTGATTGCTTTGGCGGAATTAAAGATTGGATTGGCAAAAGGCCATGAAAACGTTATGGTCATCAATATCGGATGGGGAATCGGCCTTGGGATGATCGTAAACGGTACACTGTTCGGGGGACATACCGGTTATGCCGGCGAACTGAGCCATATTCCCATTTCAGATAGCAATACCCTTTGTGAATGCGGCAAGCGGGGCTGCCTGGAAACCGAGGCCACACTCCGGGTGGTAGCCCAAAAAGCAATGGATGAGATCAAAAAAGGAAAGGTTTCCAGCCTGCGGCCAAATGACAACCCGGAACAAATGAGCGAATCGATCATGGCTGCCGCAAACAAAGGCGACCAATATGCCATTGAATTATTATCGGATATGGGAACAAAAATCGGAAAGGCCATAGCCATTCTTATTCATATCGTTAATCCTGAATTGATCGTACTGAGCGGAAGAGGGGCAGAAGTGGGAAAAATACTGATAACGCCCATTCAACAGGCATTAAACAAATATTGTATTCCCAGGCTTGCCGAGCATACCGATGTAAAAGTCTCACAACTGGGGCATGATTCCAGCCTGATCGCTGCCGCAGCCCTGGTCATGGAAAATTTTGGGGAAGCCGTTTTACAAAACTGATTTTTTTCCTGCCCGTACCTACCCGTACCTCCAGTACTACCTACCCTTTTTAACCCTTTTACCTTTTTGTAATTCTACCCCATGAATTCACAGGAGACGAAGGCCTTTGTTATAAAGACCTTGAATTTTTAGCATTTTGATTCATTATTATTTACTAAAACTAAAGCTTATGAAAAGGAAACTGAATGGCTGGATCCAACGATCCTGTATTATTATTCTCTTTACGCTTTGTATCACCACCGTAGCCTTAGCACAAAAAAAAGTGACAGGAACGGTGATCAATGGCAAAGACAAACAGCCACTGGGCTCAGTAACTGTTATCGTAAAAGGAACGAAGGTGAGTTCCGCCACTTTACCAAATGGTGAGTTTGTCATTACCGTCCCAACCGGCAGGAACACGCTAATTTTTTCTTCTGTTGGTTTTGAAACGACTGAGGTTAACATCACTACTACGGACAAGGCGGTCGTATCCCTGAATGAAAGAACGTCCAGCCTCGATGAGGTGGTCGTAACCGGTTATACCGCACAAAAAAAGAAAGATCTGACAGGATCGGTTACGGTGGTAAATGTGGGGGATCTGAACAAACAGCCCAGCAGCCAGATCGAGAACCAGCTGCAGGGTCAGGCAGCAGGAGTTACAGTGATCGGATCCGGTCAGCCCGGCGAAGAACCCCAGATCAGGATACGCGGAATCAATACCTTCGGCGACAATACACCGCTGTTCGTAGTGGATGGAACGCCTACCACCACCATCGCGGATATCAACTCTAATGATGTAGCCTCCATACAGATACTGAAAGATGCCGGAGCAGCATCCATATACGGATCCAGGGCATCCAACGGCGTGATCATTATCACGACCAAAAAGGGAAAGATCGGCAAACCTGTCGTCACCTACGACGCGTATTATGGCAGACAGATCCCAAGAGGGGGAAATATATTCCATACCCTGAATCCACAGGATCAGGCCCAACTCAAATACAATGCAAATGCCAACAGTACCACCCCGATCTCCTCGGATCCGCTCTATGGCAATGGTGCTACTCCGATTTTACCCGATTATATTTTTCCCGTCGGTGCTCATGAAGGAGATCCTTCGGTCGATCCTTCCACCTATTACGTAAACCCCAATTATACGGACCCGGCCGAGCTGGCTGATTTCCGTCGTATCGTCAGAGCTAATAAAAGCGGGACCGACTGGTATCATGAACTTTTCAAGAACGCTCCTATCACCAGTCATAACCTGAGCGTCAGCGGCGCATCCGATAAAGCAAAATATCTGCTGTCGGTAAATTACTTCAATCAGCAGGGAAATGTAATCAACACTTATATAAAAAGGTATACCCTGAGAGCCAATACAACCTTTAATGTTTCCAAAAGTATCCGTATCGGTGAGAACCTTGCCTATTCCATATCACAGAACCCCAAGGTAGACAATCTTACCAGCGGCAGCGCTATCGGTTTCGCCTTCCGGCAAGAGCCGCTGATACCCGTATATGATATCAAGGGAAATTATGCAGGTAACTTTGGCGGCCAGTTGGGGGACGCACCCAATCCTGTGGCTACACAGAAAAGGAAATCCAATGATAAAACCATCGCCAACCGTTTATTCGGGAATCTGTTTGCGGAAGTCGATATTATGAAAGACCTGACCTTCCGTACCAGTTTTGGAGGAGAGATCAGCTCCGGGTATTCTCACAATTTTGTGTTCCCAACTTACGAGAACCAGGAAAATACGACCACTAACAACTATGCTGAAAATTCATTTTATAACACAAGCTATACCTGGACAAATACGGTGAATTACCGTAAAGTCATTCATGATGACCATTCTATACAAATCCTTTTAGGAACCGAGGCTATCGAAGCCCATGATCAGACAGTTGGCGGCACCACTTATGGGTATCTGAGTTTTGACCCCAATTATGTGACCCTTACCAGCGGTTCAGGAACCGTGACCAATTTCAGCACGAGATCTGCCGAGTCATTATGGTCGCAATTTGGCCGTCTTGATTACGGATATAAAGATAAATACCTGATCAGCGGTACCGTCCGCAGAGATGGGTCTTCCAAGTTCCTGACCTACCAATATGGCTGGTTCCCTGCTGTTACGGCTGCCTGGCGTATCTCGCAGGAATCTTTCCTGCAGAATCTTCCCTGGCTGACCGATCTGAAAATCCGTGGAGGCTGGGGTGTCAT
This sequence comes from Flavitalea flava, assembly GCF_054461575.1. Classification (NCBI taxonomy): domain Bacteria; kingdom Pseudomonadati; phylum Bacteroidota; class Chitinophagia; order Chitinophagales; family Chitinophagaceae; genus Flavitalea; species Flavitalea flava. The sequence goes on along the minus strand of NZ_JBTLQH010000062.1, from coordinate 25,686 downwards.
GGGTAACCAGATCAATCTGCAAACCACGAATGGTTATTCCACCTTTACGCAGAACAAGAACTCTTCCTTCTATGATATCACTGGTAGTAACACGGGTATTCAACAAGGCGTCCAGGTTGGGCAGATCGGCAATCCGGATGCCAAATGGGAAAAGGACGGAAATACCAATATCGGTTTTGACGCCACACTATTCAGAGGAGCGATCAGTATTTCCGCCGATTATTATCAGAAGAAAATAACCGATATGCTTTTTAATGCCGAATTACCCGGCACCTTCGGAAGAGGGGTGCCTGCCTATCAAAATGTAGCCAGTTCCAAAAATAACGGCGTAGATATTACCCTTAGTGCCAACAAACAGGTCAGCAAAGACCTGAAACTGGATGCTACCCTTACCCTGACCACCTATAATAACAAAATCACCAGGGTAACCACTACCACGAGTTATTTTCTTTCCGGTGATGGCAGGGATTTTGGTTCCAAATTCGTTCGCAACCAGGTAGGAAGTGCAGTAGGTTCCTTCTATGGTTATAAAATCGGCGGTTTCTGGAATGATGCGGATGCGATATCCCAGGCGGATGCAGGTGTTCAGCAAAGTTCCGGCAACCCGGATGCCGTTTATCAGGCAGATGCCGGAGTAGGAAGATTCCGTTATACGGATGTAAATAAAGACGGCCAGATTGATGATAACGACCGGACCCTGATTGGCAATCCAAACCCAAAATATACCTACGGAATCAACCTCGGCGCGACATACAAGAGTTTTGACCTTAGTATATTTCTCTATGGATCACAAGGGGGCCAGCTTTGGAACCAGGTTCTCTGGTGGACGGATTTCTACCCGTCTTTTACTACCGGCAAAAGCAAGACGGCACTGTTCAATTCCTGGACACCTACCAATCACAATGCCAAGGCTCCACTGCAGGAGACTGCCGGATATGCCAGTACGAACGGATCGCCAAATTCCTATTATATCGAGAACGGATCTTACCTGAGAGCAAAGAATCTTATGCTGGGTTATACCTTCCCGAAGACGATGCTGCAAAAAATAGGGATTGAAAGTTTCCGTTTGTACGCACAGGTTACCAACCTTTTCACCATTACCAAATATTCCGGTCCCGACCCGGAAATTAATGGTACAAAAGGTGTTCAGGAATTCGGCATCGACGAAGGATCCTATCCCAGTGCACGTCAGGTATTGGTTGGCGTTAACGTTAAATTTTAATGGTCATCCTAAAATTGAAAACAATGAAAAAATTAAGCATACTGATTCCCTGCTTCATACTTCTGCTATCAGGGGTATTTAATTCCTGTAAAAAGACCTTCCTCACCCGGCTTCCACAGGGAACGGTGGATACTTCCGCCCTGGCCAATAAGGTAGGTGTCAATGTCCTTCTTGTAGGCGCTTATGCAGCCCTGGCCGGTCAGGATTATGATGCCGATGCCGGTAATATTCAAAGCCTTGGAGGCGGCAATGCCTGGGCCTGTTCGCCCAGCAACTGGTTATGGGGCAGCGTGGCCGGCGGAGACGCCCATAAAGGAAGCGATGGCGGTGACCAGATCAGCATGGTCCCGGTAGCCACCTTTACCATCAGTCCCGGTAATGACCTGATCAATGATCGTTGGAAAGCAGTATACGAAGGCATAACGCGTTGTAATAATGTGCTGCGCGTGCTGCCGAAGGTAATTAACATGACCAGGGACGAGTTGATCAATACAAAGGCCCAGGCCAGGTTCCTGCGCGGACATTATTATTTCGAACTGAAAAAAATGTTCAATAACCTGCCCTGGATCGATGAAACCACGGTCGATCTTTTGCAGCCCAATACGATGGATATCTGGCCTAAGATCGAAGCCGATTTTCAATTCGCCTATGATAGTCTTCCCGCATCCCAGAGCGATATCGGCAGGGCCAACAAATGGGCAGCCGGCGCATACCTGGCCAAGACCTATCTTTACGAAAAGAAGTATACGGAAGCAGATCCCATTTTCACCGATGTGATCAACAACGGGCAGACGCCTAACGGGATCGCCTATGACCTTAACCCGGTCTTTGAGGACAATCGACGCCCTTCTCAGGAGACAGCTAATCCGGAAGCCATCTTTGTCGTGGAAATGGCTGCCAATGTCGGCACCGGTAACATAGCCAACAGCAACCAGGGCGATATGCTGAATTTCCCTTATACGGCCACCAGTTACCCATTCGGTTGCTGCGGTTTTTTCCAGCCGTCCATCGACCTGGTAAACTCCTTCCGCACAGATGCCAATGGTCTTCCATATCTGGATGATTATAATTCTCATGCAGTGACCAATGACCAGGGTCTGCTCTCAACGGACGCATTTACTCCCGATGCAGGCAACCTTGACCCCCGCCTGGACTGGACCGTAGGCAGAAGAGGAATTCCTTATCTCGACTATGGCCTGCACCCCGGCAATGACTGGATAAGAGCCCAGGGGTATGCCGGTCCGTTCTCGCCAATCAAAAACGTTTATTGGAATGCAGATGCCACGACTGATGGAGATAATTCCCAATGGGCGCCGGGATCATCCATAAACGTATTTATTATCCGTTTTGCCGATGTATTGCTGATGGCGGCCGAAGTAAAAGCGCAGCTGAATCAATTCGACGATGCGGAAGCTTATGTCAACCGGGTCCGTCTCCGGATGGCCGATAAAACCACCTGGGTCCATAGCTATGTAGATGATTTGGATCCTTCCAAAGGATTCTCCAACACACTTGCGGCCAACTACAAGATTTCCCCCTACGATCCAGGGGCCTTTGCCAGCCAGGATTTCGCTCTGAAGGCCATTTATTTTGAGCGTAAGCTTGAATTAGGTATGGAAGGTTACCGTTACTTTGATCTCGTAAGATGGGGACAGGCGGCAACCGCCCTTAATAATTTCTTTCAGTACGAATCCCAATATACAACGGATCTTCATTCGGCGAAATTTACGGCGAATAAAAATGAATATTTCCCCATACCATTGGGCCAGATCGATCTGACGGAAAAAAACGGCAAAGCCACCTTAACCCAAAACCAGGGGTATAAATAAACCTACCCATTCTGCAACAAAAGAGGGTGTTCTCCAAAGTAATTGGAGGCACCCTCTTTATATTACTAACCCAGGCCATATAAATTTTTCTGTCTATCTTTCAAATCCAAAAATCATCCAAATGGCTATTAATCTTCAGAAAGGTCAGAAAATCGATATTGGCCTTTCCAAAATCAGCGTAGGGCTTGGCTGGGACCCCAATGAGGGAACTGGTTACGACTTCGATCTGGACGCCTCCGCCTTCATGATAGACCCGAATCGTTTGCTCCCCTCCGATAATTTTTTTGTATTCTTCAACAACCTCTACTCTCCCGATGGAGCACTTATGCATACAGGGGACGACCCTGACGGAAAACACAGCGACGGATCAGATGACGAGTCCATTAAAGTCGATCTGTCAAAGGTGGATGCCAGGATCCAGGAAATCTTATTTGTAGTAACGATCCATGAGGCCATACCCAGAAGACAGAATTACGGACAGGTTCGCAACTCTTATATCCGTATCGTTGATGAGGTCAACGGGACTGAGTTCGCTAAATATGAGCTGGGAGAAGATTTTTCGATTGAAACAGCCGTTGAATTCGGAAGACTTTATAGAAGAGATGGCAAATGGAAATTCGAAGCTTCGGGCATTGGTTATAAAGAGGACCTGGCTTTTTTCCTGTCAAAATATTACAAGGGCCAGATCATCAAGTGAACATTTTCCCCTTCCCCTGAGTTATCTTTACCGTTAACCGCATTTTCAACCATCTGCGATTAAGCCCTTAACTGTACACCTAACAATCTTAACATGGACCTTTCTCAACTCTTTCAAAACATTCTGGACAACCCGATCCCATCCGCCCTGGTCATTGGTAACTTAATTGTGATCGAAAGTTTGTTATCCGTAGACAATGCCGCCGTGCTGGCTACCATGGTCATGGACCTGCCAAAGAACCAACGGGACAAAGCCCTGAAATATGGGATCGTTGGCGCATACGTATTCAGGGGACTGGCCCTGCTGTTTGCCTCCTTTCTCGTTCAATTCTGGTACCTGAAACCTTTGGGCGGCATTTATTTACTGTACCTGGTCTGGGATTGGTGGAAAGGCAAGCAGTCCGAAAGCAAAGAAGATGATTTTGTCGATAAAAAAGGAAACTGGCTCTATAAAATGACGGTGGGCACCTTTGGCAATTTCTGGGCAACCGTTGCCTTGGTTGAATTAATGGACATGGCGTTTTCCATCGACAATGTTTTTGCCGCAGTTGCCTTTTCAAAAAACATCATCATTATCTGGATTGGCGTTTTCATCGGGATCCTGGCTATGCGCTTTGTAGCCCAGGCTTTTGTCCGGTTAATGGAAAAATACGCCTTTCTGGAAACCTGCGCCTTTACCGTAATCGCGATATTAGGCGTGAAACTCCTGCTCTCAGTTTATACCCATTTTTCGCCTTGTACAGGATTCTCGGAGTTTTTAGAAGGGAAAAATGCCTGTCTGGAATCCCAGGGTCTTCCGATTCCGGAAGGACATACGATGGTATGGGGTGATATCCTTACCTCAGTACTGACTGTAGCCATTTTTGTTATCCCGATCCTGACCAGCCTCCTGTTTAATTTTCCCAAAAAAGGAGAGTTTAGCAAGCCTGCGGAATAGTTCATATAATGTTAACTTAATGTTCGGGTAAACATCCGGTCATATGGACGGGCTAATTTTGACAAACCCGTTAACATGAAGCTTACCTCGCCAATTTCCATGGCTTATCTTCCGGCAAGGCCCCATTTGTTTGCCCTTTTGGCAGCCCTAGGCATCCTTTTATTTATATGTCCTTCCTCTTCCGGTCAAACCCCTGCAAAAACCCGGCATTTATTTGTAATAACCATCGATGGATTCCGGTGGCAGGAAATTTTTGCAGGAGCGGACCCGGTATTAATGAACGATACCCGGTATGTCCGGGATACGGCACTCACCCGGCAACTCTATGATGATTCCACACCAAACTTAAGAAGGAGCAGGCTGATGCCTTTTTTTTGGAATACTATTGCGCAAAAAGGACAGCTTTTCGGGAACCGCAATTTCCATAACAAAGTCAATGTAAAAAATTTCTATAAAATCTCCTATCCGGGCTATAACGAGATCCTTACCGGGCATACCGACGCCTTTATCAGCCCCAACCTGGCCATTAATAACCGGAACACCAGCGTGCTGGAATACCTCAACAATAGCCTGTCCTTTCAGGGGAAAGTTGCGGTTTTTACGTCATGGAACGTTTTCCCCTATATCCTGAATGAAACACGCAGCCATCTGCCGGTCAACAGCGGTTATCAAAAGCTGGATGAACCTGGCAACCTTTCAGCGGATTTGATTGATAGTGTACAGGACATAATGCCCCGGTCCCACACGCGGCAGGATCTCCTGACCTTCTTAACCGCCCGGGAATACATCGGGCGGCATCATCCTTCGGTAGTTTTTCTGGGGCTGGGCGAAACGGATGAATGCGCACATGCGGGACGGTATGATCTTTACCTGCAAAAAGCTTCGGGTGCTGACAGGATTATTGCCGAATTATGGTATGCGGTTCAAACGGATCCTTTTTACCGGGACAGTACCACATTTCTGATCACGACAGACCATGGCCGGGGAAGCAAATCTTCTACCTGGTCTACCCATGGATTTTGGGCAAAAGGGTCCGGGGAAATCTGGCTGGCTATGCTTGGGCCTGATTTAAAGATGGAAGGAGAAATAAAAACTTCCGGACAGGTCTATCAAAAACAGTTTGCTGCCACCATCGCCCTACTGATGGGGGACCCTTCCGGGGAAGGGCATCCACCCGGCAAACCGATCTCCTTCCTGCCGGCCAATACAGTTCTTCCGGAGACAGGGACAGCCGCCATTCAGACTTTTCCCTCCGGTTATACAGGTACGGAAGCCAAATAATTTCCTTTAAGGATGCCAAATAATGGAGGAAAAGGTAAAAGCTTTTGATTGATACGATTGAATAGTTCTATTTTTGTCCAAATTTTGGAGCATGTCGTTCAACTCGATCATTCAACTGTTCACACCCAAAGACCGGGTATTCTATTCCCTGTTTGAGGAAGTGGCCGATGGCGTGGGAAAAATGGGCAAACTGATGAAGGAAGTAGTAGCAGAACCGGATTTCGATAAAAGGGCCGCAATTATTTCACAGGTGGAAGACCAGGAGCATGTCAATGACGACCTTACGCACCGGATCTTTACTGAATTGGGACGTAACTTCATCACTCCTTTTGACCGGGAAGATATTCATTATCTGGCCAGCGCGCTGGATGACATCTGCGATTACATATATGCTACCTGCAAAAAGATCAATTTTTATAAGGTCAATCCCAACGATACCGGTATTCAAAAAATGGCGGACCTGATCGACCAGGGTGCTGCCCAGATCCGCCTCGCCGTCCGGGAGTTACGCAATATGAGGGATATGCGGAAGATTACGGATGCCCTGGTAAAAGTGAACAGCATCGAGAACCAGGCCGACGACATTTTCGACATGAGTATCGATCGTCTGTTCGAAACAGAACCCGATGCCAAAGAAGTGATCAAAAAAAGGGAGATCTACCAGGTCATGGAGATCGTTACCGACAAATGCGAAGATGCTGCTAATGTAATTGAATCCATCATTATTAAGTATGCGTAATAAAACAACCGCTAGCATAACCTTAATTACTAACTATAAAAAACGCTGGCTTGTAGCTTGAAGCATCCAGCTTGCGGCTTGTAGCCCGCAGCTTTTGGCTTGAAGCTTATTGCTTTCCGATCTACTATGACTTTTTTGGTAATCATTATCATCCTGGCGCTTGTCTTTGATTATATAAACGGGTTTCACGATGCTGCCAATTCTATAGCCACCATCGTTTCCACGAAGGTTCTAACCCCTTTTCAGGCTGTTCTCTGGGCGGCCCTGTTCAATTTCGCCGCTTTTTTCATTGCTCGTTATCTCATTGGTGAATTCAAGATCGGCAATACGATTGCCAATTCGGTCAATAAAGATTTTATTACCCTGGAAGTTATTTTTTCCGGGCTGATCGCCGCAATCTGCTGGAATTTATTAACCTGGTGGTTTGGAATCCCATCCAGCTCTTCCCATACACTCCTCGGGGGGTTTATGGGTGCGGCACTGGCACATGCCGGGGCATTGAAAAGCCATGGTGTTGCTGTTATCAATTATGCCAAGGTGATCCCGACCTTTCTGTTCATTTTCCTGGCGCCCCTGATCGGCATGATCATTGGCTTTTTTATTTCCATACTTATTATAAATATCTGCCGACGCGCAAACCCTTACCGCGCCGACAACTGGTTCAGAAGATTACAATTGATATCCTCGGCCCTGTTAAGCCTTGGGCATGGAAGTAATGATGCCCAGAAAGTAATGGGGATCATCGGGGCAGCCATGATCTATTATAATCATTCCCTGGGTCGGCATATGGATTTTAAAGAGTTCATCGATGCAAATATGTGGGTTCCAATAGCGAGTTTTTCAGCCATTGCCCTTGGAACCATGAGCGGTGGCTGGAAAATCGTAAAGACGATGGGAACAAGGATCACCAAGGTCACTCCGCTGGAAGGAGTAAGTGCGGAAACAGCCGGGGCAATTACCCTTTTCGTTTCTGATAAACTGGGTATTCCGGTCAGCACTACCCATACGATCACAGGAGCGATCATCGGAGTAGGGGCAACCAAACGTTTATCCGCCGTCCGTTGGGGGGTCACCATCAGTCTTCTATGGGCTTGGATCCTTACCATTCCGGTCAGCGCCTTGCTGGCAGCATTTGTTTATTTTATAGTACACCTGATCAGGTAAAAACTATTAGTTAGCTTATCTTTACCACTCTTTAATTTTTTAGCTGGCTATTTTAGCCGGCCATTTCACATAATCATCTGACAATGAAGGGAATTATACTGGCCGGAGGATCCGGCACCCGTCTGCACCCAATAACCTATGCCATCAGTAAACAGATCATCCCGGTATATGATAAACCCATGATCTACTATCCGTTATCGACCCTAATGCTGGCCGGGATCCATGAGATCCTCATAATTTCGACGCCACATGACCTGCCTTTATTTAAAAAATTATTCGGTAACGGAGCACAGCTGGGTCTTCAGATACAATATGCCGAACAACCCCTCCCTAATGGGCTGGCACAAGCCTTCGTTATAGGGGCAGATTTCATAGGAACCGACCCTGTGGCCCTGGTTCTCGGGGATAATATCTTTTATGGTGCGGGTCTGGGCAAACAGCTGGAAAATAACACCCACCCCGATGGAGGTATCGTATATGCCTACCAGGTCAGTGATCCTGAACGGTACGGAGTGGTGGAATTCGATGAAAAACGGAATGCCATCTCCATCGAAGAAAAACCAGCCTCTCCAAAAAGCAGCTATGCCGTCCCAGGTCTATACTTCTATGATAATGAGGTAGTTAATATTTCCAAACACCTGGCCCCCTCACCAAGGGGCGAATATGAAATCACAGATGTGAATAAGGAATATCTTCGCCGGGGGAAATTAAAGGTATCTATCCTGGACCGGGGAACAGCCTGGCTGGACACCGGTACGATCGATTCCCTCATGCAGGCTTCCCAGTTTGTACAGGTAATTGAACAACGGCAGGGTATAAAGATTGCCTGCATAGAAGAGATCGCTTACAGGAAAGGATTTATCGATAAAGCCCAACTGGAGAAGATGGCGCAACCCCTGCTAAAAAGCGGGTATGGTCAATATCTTCTTCATTTATTACATTCATAACCCTTAGTAATTATATTCAACCATGGAAAAAATCCTTGTTACCGGTGGATGTGGCTATATAGGCTCACATACAATTGTTGACCTGATCGCCAATGGATTCGAGGTCATTTGCGTTGACAACAATGTTCGCTCTTCTCCGAGGATACTGGAAGGAGTGGAAAAGATCACCGGCAAAAAAATAAAAAACTATAAGGTCGATCTTTGCAATTACGATGACACTTTTGCCATTTTCCAGGAGAATGAAAATATTGCAGGGATCATTCATTTCGCTGCATATAAGGCGGTTGGGGAATCCGTTGAACAGCCTTTAATGTATTTCGAAAATAACCTCCAGTCCCTGATCAACCTCTTAAAATGTGTGCAGGAATTCGAAATACCCTATTTCGTATTTTCTTCCTCCTGTACCGTTTATGGCAACCCGGACGTGATCCCTGTTACTGAATTGACTCCTCCCAAACCTGCAGAATCTCCTTATGGATATACCAAGCAGATGGGCGAGCAGATCATCAATGAATTTTCAAAAGCAGCGACCCGCACCAAATGTATCTTGTTACGATATTTCAACCCGGTTGGTGCCCACCCCAGTATCCTTATCGGGGAAATGCCTATCGGCAGACCTGCCAACCTCGTGCCGGTAATTACACAGACTGCAATTGGGAAATTACCCCAGACGACCGTTTATGGCGACGATTACCCAACCAGGGATGGTTCCTGTATCCGCGATTATATCCATGTTTGCGATATAGCGCATGCCCATACCTTAGGCTTGAAATATCTCCTCGAAAAGAAGATGGCAAAAAAATGTGAGGTATTTAATCTGGGAACCGGTAATGGAGTCACGGTACTGGAAGCTATCAAAGCCTTTGAAAAGGTTAGTTCCGTAAAACTGAACTATAAGATCGGTCCCCGCAGACCCGGTGACGTGGTCGCTATTTATGCCAATAATGATCTGGCCAGGGATTTGCTGGGTTGGGAGCTCCTGTATAGCCTGGAAGATATGCTGGCGACTGCCTGGAAATGGGAACAAAAATTAAAGGCCGACGAGAAATTTTATAATGGTAAGTTTTCAGAGTTAAACTGAAAACCTTTTCATTACTTTGCACGACAGTTATTTGGCGGGATATACTTTTAGGAATATAGCATATCCCGCCAACCATATTAATCAATCTAATTCACTGATTCATGTTAAATGAGATAACAGTAACCGGACAGAAAGACACCCGTAGCGGATTTGGAGATGGAATTGTAGAAATAGCCCGTAAAAACCCAAATATTGTCGCCCTGACGGCAGACCTCGCCGGCTCCATGAAACTGAATCAGTTTATAAAGGAATTTCCGGAACGTTTCGTACAGTGCGGTATATCGGAAGCCAATATGATCAGCATTGCAGCCGGTCTGACCATTGGCGGAAAGATCCCCTTTACCACTACCTTCGCCAACTTCTCTACCGGCCGCGTCTACGATCAGATCCGCCAGTCGGTAGCCTATTCCGGTAAGAATGTAAAGATTTGCGCTTCCCATGCAGGAGTTACCCTGGGAGAAGACGGTGCGACACACCAGATCCTGGAAGATATAGGTATGATGAAGATGTTGCCTGGTATGACGGTGATCGTTCCCTGCGATTACAGCCAGACCAAAGCTGCGACTATCGCCATCGCTGATTATGTAGGACCGGTATATCTTCGTTTTGGCCGTCCCGTTTGGCCCATATTTACCGAAAATCTTAAATTCGAAATAGGAAAGGCCCAGATCTTCTCAGAAGGAACGGACGTCTCCATTTTTGCCTGCGGCCACCTGGTATGGAAAGCAATAGAAGCCGGGAAGATCCTGCAGGAAAAAGGTCTTTCGGTGGAAGTGATCAATATTCACACGATCAAGCCTCTCGATACGGCTGCCGTGCTGGCCTCCATACAGAAGACCCGTTGTGCAGTCACTGCCGAAGAACATAATATTATCGGAGGGTTGGGAGATGCCATCGCTCAGGTTGCAGCCAAGAACTTACCCATTCCCATCGAATATGTTGGAACCAACGATACGTTTGGTGAAAGTGGTACCCCTACCCAATTATTAACAAAATACGGATTGGATACGCCAAATATCGTAGCTGCCGCAGAAAAGGTGATAGCCCGGAAAAACAAATAATATATGGTTTCCGGCGTTTAAACCTGGCGTACTGCATTTGGTCTAATGTCATTAAAATTGCTAACCTTATGGGGGTGACTATTCATGACACCGAATTGTTAATTCAATTCCGGGACCCTAACACCAAGGAAAAGGCCTTCACTGCTATCATAAAAAAATACCAGGAAAAACTCTATTGGCATGTGCGCCGTATGGTCATCGAACATGAGGACGCCAATGACGTATTGCAAAATGTATTTATACGTGTCTGGAATGGATTAGAGAACTTCCGGGAAGATTCCCAGCTCTATACGTGGCTATACCGGATCGCGACCAACGAATGTCTCAGCTATCTCGAGCAGCAAAAAAGAAAAGCGACTCTTTCCCTTAGTGACATGGAATCCGGCCTGAGTAATAAGATCCTGGCGGATAAAGACTTCGATCCCAACAAATTGGAGTGGAAACTCCAATTGGCGATGCAACAACTCCCTGAAAAACAAAAGATTGTATTTAATTTACGGTATTATGATGAAATGCCCTATGAAGAAATGAGCCGGGTATTGGATACTTCGGAAGGGGCATTGAAGGCATCCTATCATCACGCCGTGAAAAAAATTGAGGATTATATCCTGAATCATTAAACTTTGATTACCGAAAGGGGTCTGAAATTACGATGGAACAGCACAATGACATATCGGAAGAACTGAGACTCCTGAGTAAGGTGGTCGGCGGCATCGGCCGGACTACCCCGTATCAGGTGCCTTCGGGTTATTTCGAGGGGTTTTCTGCCGGAGTGCTTTCCAGGACCAGGACCCGGACCCTGGAAAGCCCGGAAAACATTCCTTTATGGGAACAAATCGGCAAAAACCAGGCATATAGCGTTCCGGGTGGTTATTTTGAAGCCTTCGCGGAAAAATTATTGAACCGGATAAAAACCGGACAAACGGAAGAAAGTAATTCCCGGGAAGAGTTAGCCTCCCTGTCACCCTTATTGAGCCGGATCACGAAAAAGCCCCCTTTTGAGGCTCCGGAAGGTTACTTTTCCGAATTGGCTGCAGGGATCGTTTCCGGCGTAAAGGCCCTCGATTTTGTGAACGACGAATTGGAAGAATCTCCTTCTTTGTTGACCGGTCTGAAAAACAGACCCACATACCGGGCTCCCGACGGTTATTTTGATCATTTTGCCGATACGGTTTTAATAAAGGCCACGCAGAAGCCAACAACTTTTGCCGAACCCATTTCCATCAACCGGAATAAACGTAAAAGCTGGATCGCCTATGCTGCCGCAGCTGCAGTAACCGGTCTTATCCTGATAGCAGGATGGCCGGCCCTTCAAAAGACGGGAAGTACCGGCTCGCCTGACATCCAAAAGAGCCTGACTAAAGTGAGCGACCAGGAGATCCTGAACTATATTGATAATCAAACGATTTCGATACCACAGGCAGAAGCGGCAACGAACGGAAGCACTGCCACCCTCGATATAAATGAAAGTGATATAAAAAGTATGCTTGGAGATGTACCCGATGACGAGTTGAATGAGTATCTGGAAGAACATGGCGGGTAAGAAACCGGACAATGAATCAGGTGAAAAAAATGAAAAAAATAATTTCTGTACTGGTAATGATCTGTTGGTTTGCCTTACCTGGCATGGCCCAGGGGGGATTACAGCCCGGAGGGCAGCCAAGACGGATGGGTGGTGACCTGGAAGCCATGAAGATCGCTTTTATCACCAAGCGTCTCAACTTGTCCCCGGAAGAAGCGCAGCGATTCTGGCCTGTCTATAATCAATACGCAGCTGAAGTCCGCCAGGCACACCAAGCCTACCGGGTCCATAAAAATGAGCTAATCCTGGATGAATCTATTCTTAACAGTAAGAAAAAATTCAGTCCTGAGTTTGATAAAGTATTATCTCCCGAAAAGACCAATGAATTCTTCCGTGCAGAAAAAGATTTTGGAGCCTTTGTCCAGAAAGAGATGCAGCGCAGGCAAATGCAAATGCGCAGAGTAGAAAATCGCTAACCAGGGCCAAACAAACACCACGGCAAGAATAATAGACCCCGATATTTTCCTTATTGACCGATTAATTTTACTTACGGCCACCTGATTGACGATATTTGAACCTGGTGTTTTTCATAGGTTAGCAACGGCCGGCTCTTTCCAGAGCCAGCCTCTTTTTTTTGGGGCCGTGCTGCTCCTGAAAAAATGCCGCACGGCCCCAAAAAAATCATATGCGTTGCGACAAAGGGGGAACCCCTTTGTAATTCCCGTTTCCAAAAATTTAGATTCCTATAAGAGTTAGTTTCTTTTAAGAGATAGTTTCTTTTAAGAGATAGTTTCTTTTAAGAATTGTTATCACTTACACCTGTGCATTAAATACCGGCGTCTTGATATCATGATAAAAAAGAAAGGTCCAGGCTTCTTCTTTTCCTTGTTGCCACCACTCCTGTCTTAGTTCCATCGCTTTTTTTCCATCATAATCATATTTCGCTACAAAACGGCTTTTCATCTGCGACAACTGCGGGGCTACATCGGCGCCAAAAAACACTTTTTCACCGCCATCCACGATCCAGAAGACCTGGTGAAAAGGACAGTGCGCACCGGTCACTTTATAACGAATATAACCATCGATCACCCCATCACCGTCCAGGAAAACTACCCTGGGCGATGTCTTCAACCCTGCAAGTTCTTCGGTTAAATAAGAGGTTGGACCTTTTTCATAAGCATATTCCAATTCCTTACGCTGGATATAATAAGTCGCATTGGGGAATGAAAGTTCACGACCACCTTCATTTCCCGGATAGCCATCCTTAGGTGCCCGGCTGATCCCGCCGGCATGATCCTTATGAAGATGGCTCATTAAAACCTTTGTGACCTTCGAAGGATCGATTCCCGCGTTCAGGAGGTTCTGATGGATCTGCAGGACCCCGTCCTTTTCAAATCCCAGACCCGTATCCAATACGAGGACATCTTCCGTAGTAACGATGGCAAAAGGCTGCACCTCTACCAGCAGACTTCCCACAGGACGCTGCTGCAGATCGTCCTTTTCCGTATCGAAGGGAACGAACAATTTAGTTTTATCGATAGTGAATGCTCCTTCGGACAATGGAATGATCTTCATAAATTACCCCCCAGAGCTTCGCGTTGAACACTGTTCAACACTCGCCCGCTACCTTCGCCTTCGCTCGATAGCCTAAAGGGGGAGTTTGGTAACAGGCTGTTATTTTTGTTGTTTTCACTCATTTCAATTCTTTTTTTAATTCAATAATCTTCCTGATTATTATTCCCCCTTCAGGGGGTTAGGGGGTACTCCCCCTTCAGGGGGTTAGGGGGTGATTACCTTAACACCATCTGTCTGTCGGCATCCAGGCGGACCATAATGAACAGCATAATGCTGAAAGTCAGAAGAGAAGTGCCCCCATAACTGACAAAAGGCAATGGGATCCCGATCACAGGAGCCAGCCCGATGGTCATACATATATTTATGACGATATGGAAGAATAGTACACTGGCTACGCCGTAGGCATAACAGCGGCTGAAGACGCTTCGCTGTCGTTCGGCCACAGTCACTATTCGCAATAGTAACAGAATATAGATTCCCAGGAAAAGGATGCTCCCTACAAAACCGAAACCTTCCCCTATCGTACAGAAAATAAAATCGGTCTTTTGTTCCGGAACAAAATCATAACGGGTCTGGGTTCCTTTCAGCAAACCCTTCCCGATAAGTCCTCCGCTGCCAATGGCTATCTTACTCTGTTTTACATTATAGTTGTTGTCTTTTTTCTTCGCACTTGTTTTCTGCTCGCTTTCCAAAGCCACTTCCGTAGCCTGATCTTTGGGAATATAATCCTTGCCGATCAGGTCATAGATCCGCTTGACCTGGTAAGGTTGCAGGGCATGGTCAAAGGCAAAGGGAACAACGAAACGCTGGACTCCTACACAAACAAACCAGATGCCGGCTATAATAAAAAGAACGGAGCGATTCCTCTTGACCTGTCTTCGCAGGATATAAATGGCCAGTAAAGCAATTAAGGTCAGAATAATGGCGAGAGTATTGGGCTCGAGTACCAGCGTTGCTACTACCAGCGCAGAAAAGGAAAAACCGATAACCAGCACGGAGGCGGGTAATCCTTCCCGGAACATAACCAGGAAAAAAGAAAAATAGACCAGGGCCAATCCCATTTCATGCTGCATGATACTGAGAACCGTAGGCGCCAGGGCAATGGAAGCTGCGATCAGATGAGACCTGGGTCTTGTAAAATTGGTTTCCACCCGGGACAGATACTTGGCTAGCGCCAGGTTTACAAATATCTTACAAAGATCGGCCGGCTGTATTTGGAATGCGGTTCCAATACGGATAATGGATTCCGTTCCTTTAATCCGGGAGTGAAAAGGAAAAACGAGTAATAGTAAAAAGATCCCAAACGCATAACCCAGATTAGCCGTCGCCGTGAAAAATTTACTATCCGTCAACAGGATACCGGTACCGACAATACCTGCTATGATAAAAAACAACAGCTGACGGCTATAGTCCGTTTTTAGTGAAATAAAACCCTGCACGACATTATCCCCGTCATGATAGGAAGCAGCAAAAATGCTCGTGACGCCAATAGAACAAAGCGTAAACCAGATCCAAACCAGGGACCAGTCCACACCTTTTGAAATGGCAGGGTTTCTTTGACTCATAGTAATGCTTTGCTCCGGTTATCTTTTTACGGTTATCTTTTTACGGTAATTTTATTTTTATTTCCTGGTCGAATCCTTCTTAGGCGGCGGACTATCGTCAGTTTTCGGCGCCGGAGCAGGTTGAACAGGCGTTGAATCTTTCTTCTGGCTTTTTACCCCAGGAGAGTTTGCCCTAGTCCCCTGTTTGATGACGGGTCCCGAAGCTGGTCCTCCAGTCGATCCTGAAGCGGGTCCCGTTGCAGGTCCGGAACCGGAAGCAGCCGGCCTCCCATTCGAGTCCGCTTTGGGCGGCTGTACAGGTTGTTGTTGCTGTATATTCGGGTCCGTCCTTGGTTTAAAAACAGGGCCTCTGAATACCGGCATTTTTTTAATAGCCAGATAAATCGGGCTTTTGGAGTCAACGGAAGTATCCATCATCATCGTGCGGAACGAAGGCGTCTGATACTTCAGCAAACGGGTACTGTCTCCCGATTGTTTGGCCCAAATGGCAGCCCTGTTAGAATCAGCTTTGTATTGTAGCCGTACCAGATATTTTGGCATCAGGTTCGTTTTGGAAATGCGGTCCAGATCTGCCATGCGGGAAGGCCTCAGGGAATCGGTCAAATACTTTTCCACCAACATTGAAGCGATCGGACCTGCCTGTGCTCCTCCATATCCCCCATTCTCAACGATCACTGCCACCGCAATTTTTGGATTTTCCCGGGGAGCAAAACAGACGAAAATGGAGTGGGATTTCAGTTTGATCACCTTTCCGTCGATAACCCGTTTATTTTCCGCCGTACCGGTTTTTGCACACATATCGATTCCCGGGATCCGGGCAATCCGCCCTGTACCGATCTCCGTCACGTCCTGCATCCCACTCTGTACCACATTATAATCCGCATCGGAAATATGGGTTACGGGTTCATGTTTTTGATGAAATCTGTTTAAAAGGGTATCGTCCTGTGCTCCCTCTTCTACCCGCTGAACAAAATGCGGCGTATAATAGTACCCTTTATTGGCTACGATACACATCGCATTGGCCATCTGAAGGGGAGTGAGCAACATTTTATCCTGTCCGATACCCATGGTGTACATCGTACAGGAATTCCAGGAATGATTATAATCCTTATCATAAACCGCGGTATCGGGAATATTGCCGCCGTCTTCGCTGGGCAGATCGATCCCGGTACGATGGCCAAGACCAAATTTATTTACATATTCCTTCCATTTTGTCAACCCCTCCCGGGCGCCGCTGAAATTGCGGTTATCCAGGGCGGCACGAAAGGCCATGATGAAAAAGGAATTACAGGAATGGGCGATCGCCAGACGCAGACTACCCGCATGACCGGGAACCTTTTCATCACATTTTGCCGGCCGGGTACATCCATAATAATAACCCAGACATGGATAAGAGCTAGCCGGGGTTATGACCCCTTCGTCAAGACCGATCAAGGCTCCCACAGGTTTGTAGGTAGACCCGGGTGCATACTGTCCTTTAATGGCCCGGTTGAGTAAGGGGCCGGATTCATCCAGGGCCAGGCGGGCATAATTCGTTTGTTTATCGGGCCCGGTCAGGGAATTGGGATCATAATCCGGGCCGGAAGCCATGGCGAGGATACCACCCGAAGATGGTTCAATAGCGACAACGGCTCCTGTTTTTCCCGCCAACAATCTTTCAGCCAACTGTTGTAATTCTATATCCATATAGGTGCGCAGGTTCTTTCCTGCAATAGCCGGAGTGTCCAGGCCCTTATCCTGGTAATGACCGACCAGCCTGTTCTTATTATCTTTTATCCAGAATTCGATACCCCGCTGCCCCATTAGTTGTTTCTCATAGGACTGTTCCAGACCGCTACGACCCACATAATCACCCAACTGGTAAAAATTATTTGACCGTTTTAAAATGGCAGAATCTACCTCGCCCACATAACCCATAATATGCGCGGCTGCGTTAAAAGGATATACCCGGATCGGACGTTCCTGCAAGTTGAATCCGGGGAATTTCCAGATATTCTCCTCCAGTCTGGCATACATGTCAGGAGGCAAAAGATCCTCGAATATGGTTGGGCGAAAAGGGCCGTTCTTGAAACGGGCATCCAATACCCGGCTGCGAAACTCTGTCGTATCGATGCCCAATAACTGGCAGAAATAGACGGTATCGATATTTTTAACCTGTGCAGGGGTGATCATCAGGTCATATAGAATAGTATTATTAAGGATTGCCCTTCCTTTCCTGTCATAAATGATACCCCGGGTAGGGTAGATGCTTTTCCGGAACAGGGCATTCTCCTGTGCCTGCTTTTTATATTTTGCCGAAACGATCTGCAGATGGAACAGTTGTGCTGCAATGATCAGGAACATGCCTGCGAAAATGAGGCGGATAATATTACTACGGGATTGATTGAATACAGACATATAAAAGTACCAGGTATGCGTTTACGAAGTACGGATAATTAACGTATAAAGCGTTAATTACACTATACTAAACAACATTTTTATTTGTTTGTTGAGTTTTTGCCGGGGTTAAATGGTATTGGTCCTGAATTTTTGTTTCCGGTAGAATAACAATTCTGTCAAAAGGATCAATAATAAACTTACGGCGGTGGAAGCAATCACCTTACCCAAAAAATACATAAATGAGCCAACACTCATCCATTCCAATAAAACCAGCCAGGTATGATGAAGAAAGGTCAGAACGACCACATAGGTTGCATAGGGCGCCCAACCCATACTGGTAATGGATGGCGAAATATAGTTCTTATCCGCCCCTTCCTGGGAAATCAGCAAACCGATGACAAAGGGCCGGACATAGGCGATCAGGGTACAGGCTGCCGCATGCAGCCCGGGTGTCCTGCTGAAATAATCCAGGCTAAGGCCAAAAATAAAGCCGATCAGGGTCAGGGACGCTCTGGGTAAATTGAAAGGTAACCAGAGAATGAACAGAAAATACAGGTACGGGGTAATGAACCGGTGCAGAGGGGGCATTTTAAAAAGGATAAATACCTGCACCAGGATAAACAAGACGAATCGGATGGTATTTTTCAGCAATTCACTCATTGGACTTTTTTACGGGTAGAATCTTCCAGTCTTTTTTGTTCGCCATATTGCAGATTATCAACAACATACACGTATTCTATGTTAAAGAAATTGGTGGATGGCCTGATCTTAAGCGTATAGAAATTACTCGTATTATCCGGAATAATATCGAAAATGGTCCCTACCATGACGTCCGCCGGGAATAAGGAAGAGGCCTGGCTGGTAAGGACGGTATCCCCTTTGGCTACATTAGCGCTCTTGGGGATATCTTTCAGGGTCACGAATAAAGGGCTCAAACCGTCCCATTTAATAACCCCCCGCTCTCCTCCTTTCTTTAATTTAACGATCACACTGGATTGGTAATGGAGGAGGCTCATTACGGTGGCAAAATTTTCGCTCACTGTCACCACCTGACCTACAATTCCCTGAGGTCCGATAACACCCATATTCGGGCGGACCTGACCTGCCGCACCCCGGTGAATAGTCAGATAATTGGCCTGAAGGGAGGTGGTGCTGCTCACTACCTTAGCCTCCATAATATTGTACTTCAACATTGTTTTGGCTGAATCTATCTTTAGCGTATCCCGTATCAGTCTCCTGACCGAATCGGGCGCTTCATAATTTTCTTTTAGTTGCTGACGAAGCCGCAGGTTTTCCCGGACAAGGGATTCATTTGTCTTTTTCAGCTGGAAATAATATTCTACACTATTATATTTTTCGTTGATCCTTCCGGTGACCTCCGTACTGACGTCCATAAAAGCAGCTTCATGGAACTTATTATAACGAAAAAGGAAAGAAAGGGCTATTATCTGCAACACCAGGAAGAAGAGGAAGTTAAAATGCCTTCTGATGAAGAGAAAAACGTTACGCACCTGGGGAAAATTTAAAAGGAATTTGGATCGGAATAATCTATCTCATAACAAACGGATACCGGTCGTAATTTTTCAGGGCGATGCCGGTACCACGCACCACGCTTTTCAGCGGATCGTCGGCTATATGAACCGGTAATTTGATCTTCTGACTCAGTCTTTTGTCCAATCCCCGGAGCAAAGCGCCGCCGCCAGTCAGGTACAAACCCCTGCGGTAAATATCTCCTGCCAGTTCGGGAGGCGTGGTTTCCAGGGCTTTCAAAATAGCTTCTTCGATCTTAAATATACTTTTATCCAGGGCTTCGGCGATTTCCTGGTAGCTTACCATGATCTGTTTGGGAATACCCGTCACCAGGTCACGGCCGTTGACCGGAATATCATCAGGGGGATTGTCCAGGTCCTTGAGGGCTGCTCCGATCTGGATCTTGATCTGCTCGGCCGTTCTTTCCCCGATCAATAAGCTATGGTAACGACGTAGGGCTTCCATAATATCTGCAGTGAATTCATCCCCGGCAATACGTATCGACTGATCACAGACAATACCCGCCAGGGCTATTACCGTGATCCCCGTCGTACCTCCGCCAATGTCAATGATCATGTTCCCGACAGGTTCTTCCACATCAATGCCGATACCCAGCGCGGCAGCCATGGGCTCATGAATCAGGTATACTTCTTTGGCTCCGGCTTGTTCGGCGCTGTCCCGGACAGCTCTTTTTTCCACTTCCGTGATGCTGGAAGGGATACAGATCATCATTCGCCAGCTCGGGGGGAAAAGTGGCTTTTTGGGGTAGATCATCTTGATCATTTCCCGGATCATCAGTTCGGCGGCATTAAAATCGGCGATCACGCCATCCTTTAACGGACGCACCGTACGAATGCTCTCATGGGTTTTTTCATGCATCATCAGGGCTCGCTTACCTACTGCCAGAACAGTTTTCGGGTTGTTCCGGTCGAGCGCAACGATACTCGGTTCATTCACCACTATTTCGTCGTTATGTATAATGAGGGTATTCGCGGTACCCAGGTCCATGGCTATTTCTTGCGTAAGGAAATTGAATAATCCCATTTTATATAAAGGTCAGATTTTAACTTCTAATTGTACGCCGGGTATGGTTAATTTCAAAATTTAACCCATCCCGGGTGTACCTCTAATGATTGGCCTTCTTCCGTAAAACAAGGCTTCACTTATAATGTCAGCAAAATTGAAGGAAATAATTTGAATTAACAAGGTGAAACCCTTGATTTGCCGGATTATTTTCCACAAAACTTTAACTGCCAAATTTTTTTTGTGCTTCTTTCAACCAGGACTCTTCATCATCATACATCACCGTAGTTCACAATAACGATAAAACCGATGCTGGCGTATTTACACAGGCAATAAAAAATATAATCTTCAAAAGAAAGGAAAGACTGGCTGCCAGCCAAATGCCGGCGGCCCCGTCATCAAACGGTTTGCGGTACCACAAAACCTAATCTCCTTTCCATTTCAGGGCTTAGTTCAGGCAATTTTCTTCTTTCAATAAGGAAACTGGTAAGGCCGGCTATCTCTTTAAACATATGGTGCTGATTCAGGGCCGATTTTAAATAATCCTTGCCCGTGCTACCCCCTGTACCAATCCGGGTACCGATCATCCGATGAACCATGCTCATATGCCTGTACCTCCAGGTGCTCAGTTGTTCATCGATCTCCAGCAACTGGTTAAGCACCTGGAAAGGCAATTGCAGTACCGGATACCCCCTGTATAACATGATGAATAAGGCTGAACGGCAAGCGGCAGGGGAAAGTGAACGATCCGGATCCCCGGCTGATGGAGGCGTTGCCGAAGAGGCGGAAGAAGCCGGAGCGGTGTCAAAAATGGAATCGAAAAAATCCAGGTTGGCCTTTTCCGAATCGGCTAAACTTGCCTGGTAGCGCTGCCGGTAAGCAGGCCAGAAAGCTCCGCCTTCAAACTTTCTCCAATTCTCTGTCTCCGTAAAAAAAGGCATCCGCTCCAGCCAGTTGTTCACCAGCTCAAGAAGAGATTGCTCTTTTTCTGCGGCTTTTATGAGGTCGATCTGGGGTTGTCTTAACTGCGAGATATAATACTGCTGGCCAAAACGATGTTCGTATTTCAATCCCAGCCTGGCTTCCAGCAGTTTGAACTGCCAGCTCTGAAATCCGGAAGCTGGCCGGAGCCGGTCCCTGAAATCCAGGAAATCCATAGGCGTCATGGTCTCCATAATATCGATCTGGTGGACCAGCACCTTAAGGATCGTTGAACAACGGGATAAGCGGTGAACGACCGTTTGCAGTTGTGGAGAATTATCATTCAGGGCAGGTTGCTGCATGATGGTATTGACGGATGCCGTCTCGTACAACAGCTGTTTGAACCATAATTCATAGGCCTGGTGGATGACGATGAATAACATCTCATCATGGGCAGGCCCGCCGTGTTTGTCACTCTCGGGCAATTGGGCCTCAAGGATCTTATCTAATTGAAGGTAATCGCTGTAATGGACTTCATTTGGCATGCAAAACAATTGTAGTTACAAAAACTCGTATCCAATATCCCTTCGGTAATAAATGCCTTCGAAATAGATATTTTCGAGAACATCCCTGGACTTATCGACAGCCTCATAAACGGTTTCGGCAAAAGAGGTGATACATAACACCCGTCCACCGCTCGTTACCACTCCATCGGGCTGTATCCTGGTTCCTGCATGAAAAATGATGCTGTCGGCAGGACAGGGATGGTCCAGTCCTGTGATGGGCAGCCCTTTTTCATAACTGCCGGGATAGCCCCCGCTTACGGCCACGATGGTACAGGCAATCCGTTCATCCTGTCCGATGGTTACTTCGTCCAAACGTTGTTCGGCGGTAGCCCTGAACAATTCGACCAGATCATTCTGCAGACGGGGCATTACTACTTCCGTCTCCGGATCGCCCATCCTGCAGTTGTATTCGATGGTATACGGATCATCGCCAACCTTGATGACTCCAATAAATATGAAACCTTTATAGTCGATCTTTTCTTTAAAAAGCCCTTCCACGGTCGGGATTATGATCCTGTCTTTGATCTTTTGCATAAAGGAAGCATCTGCAAAGGGCACTGGGCTCACAGCTCCCATTCCGCCGGTATTGGGCCCTTTATCGCCTTCCCCCACGCGTTTGTAATCCTTGGCCTCCGGAAGGATCACATAATGAAGCCCGTCCGTAAGCACAAAAACAGACATCTCGATCCCGTATAAAAATTCTTCGACTACCACTTTGCTTCCGGCATCCCCGAATTTATTGCCCTGTAACATCAGTTCGAACTCGGCAATGGCTTCAATATGGTTCTGGCAAATGACGACTCCTTTACCAGCCGCTAATCCGTCGACCTTCAGAACGATGGGTAACGAGTGCTGCTGTAAATAGGCAACCCCCTCGGCATAATTGGAGGCATCGAATTCCCGGTAGGCGGCCGTCGGGATCTTATGACGATCCATGAATTTTTTAGAAAAGGCCTTGCTGCCTTCCAGCAATGCTCCTTTGGCAGAAGGTCCGATGACCGGAATGGCCTTGAGATCCGGATCGGCGCCAAAAAAGTCCACGATCCCTTTTACGAGAGGTTCTTCGGGCCCTACGATCACCATGCCGATCTTTTCTTTCAAACAAAATTTCCTGACACTTTCAAAATCGGTCGGAGAAAGATCCACGTTGGTGCCACATTGAGCAGTACCCGCATTGCCGGGAGCGATAAAAAGGCCCGTACAATGACTACTTTGGATAAGTTTCCATGCCAAGGCATGTTCCCTGCCGCCAGAGCCTAACAATAGAATATTCATAAGTATAAATTAAATCTAAATCGGACCACGGGAGAACTTCGCCCCTCAACACTGTTGAGGAGCTTCGCTCGTAACCTTCGTCCGAAAGGACTCGGTTAGGCCGTAGGCCCGACATTAATTCCGGCCCGAAATTCCCAATTCATAATCACATTCCGAAAAAGAATTTTATAAGAGGTCGTGTAGGGGTTCGGCCGTTTCGTCCTTAAAATGCCATTAACTCAGGTCTGTATTGGGATTTATCTGTATTTTGGGTGCTAATTGTTTAAAAAACATGAGTCAACAGATTAGAACAGGAAAACATTCGAAAGCATTATATGTCCTTTTTTTAACCGAAATGTGGGAACGTTTTGCCTACTATTTAATGGTAGGGATCCTTTTTTTGTATCTGTTGGACAATAAGGGGGGCGGCAAAGGCTGGCCGGACAAGACCGTTTCGGATGTCACCGGAAGTTTTATTGCCCTGATCTGGCTGCCGCTCTTCATAGGCGGATACATTGCCGACCGGTATTTAGGATATATCAAATCCATCTTCATAGGGGGAACACTCCTGGCTGCCGGTTATTTAGGGATGGCTTTGCCCGGGGATACGGCCTTATTCGTTTCCCTCGGTCTGATCATCGTGGGCAATGGATTTTTCAAACCGAATATCAGCACTTTATTGGGAAATATCTATAACCGCGAAGATCTTAAACCTTTAAAAGATAATGCCTATAACATCTTTTATATGGGCATTAATATCGGCGCTACGGTTTCTCCCTTTATCGCCGCATATTTACGCAATAAATACGGTTGGGGTTATGCTTTCGGGGCAGCAGGTGTAGGTATGATCATCAGCATGATCACCCTGGGTTCCTTCCTTAAACACGTTAAAGAAGGCGATATCCGGAAAGAACCCCAAAAAGGGGACATGCCCTTATCGAAAATATTACTGTTTGTATTCGTACCGGGTATTGTTGCCGCCATTATTGGTTATTTCCTCCCTCAAACCTTTTTTCATACCACTATCACGAACAGCCCTTCCAGCGATGCCTTTGTTTTTGCCTGTATTCCGATCATCTCCTTTTTTATTTCCCTTTGGTTACGGGCTAAAGGCGAAGACAAAAAAGGGATCGGAGCTCTTTTATTTATTTTTTCTATTTCCGTCATCTTCTGGGCTATCTATAACCAGAATTCTACAGCCTATACCCTTTGGGCCGAAAGACACACGGACAGAAGCCTGTCCTCTCCCGCCACTGAAAAAGCGGCCGATTTCCTGGGCGTCCTGCAAACTGTAAATACCGCTCCCAGAACAGTCAATCAACTGGACGAACATATGATCGATATCCGCGATGACAGCGGACGTATTCTGACTAAGACGGGCCCTGATCCGTATTTTCATAACCTGCCCAAAGAAAAATGGCCCCCTCAGGGGAAGGAATTGAAACTGGCCAATTCGGAGCTTTTTCAATCCATCAACCCCTTATTCATCGTTTTGCTTACCCCCATTTTTGTATTCCTGTTCAGTATTCTTCGAAAAAGGGGGAAGGAGCCTACAACAATGGCCAAATTCGGGATTGCCCTGTTCCTTTCCGCATTATCGTCACTGGTAATGGTTTTTGCCGTACTCTCCATCCCTTCCATTTATCATGACAAAGCTTCCCCCTGGTGGTTATGGGGAACTTATTTCGTATTTACCATCGGAGAGATCTTTCTAAGCCCCATGGGTCTGTCGCTGGTGTCTCAACTGGCGCCTGCGCGGCTTACGGCACTGATGATGGGAGGATGGTTTCTGACCATGTCCCTTGGAGGGAAACTGGCAGGAGTGATGACTTCCTCCTGGAACAACTTTCCGGATAAGAAATTTTTCTTTTTAATCTGGTTCGTCGCCGCTACCATCGGCGGGGTGCTGATCTTTAGCCGGATAAAATCGTTAAATCAGATCCTGCACGACAAAACGGGAACGGTTTGACTGAAAACTGACCTGGTACGCTATTTCTTTAAATCATGCAGGTTTTGCGACAAACCTGATTTTTAAAAAGTAAATCAAGCTGTATGGCTGAAAAACAATTCCAACCCTTTATCAGCGCTGAAACGGAAATGAAAGAATTTACGTTCAAAGCCTTGCTTATCGGCAGCATATTCGGGATCCTCTTTGGAGCATCCACCGTTTATCTGGCGCTAAAAGCGGGACTTACGGTATCTGCTTCCATTCCCATTGCCGTACTGGCCATTACCCTGGGCAAAAAACTGTTTAAGACCACTATCCTTGAAAACAATATCATTCAGACGACCGGAAGCGCCAGCGAAAGTATCGCGGCCGGTGTAGTCTTCACCCTTCCGGGGTTTTTATTCCTGTCAACGGCAGAGTCGGCGGGCTTTTTTAATTATGCTGTC
>NZ_JBTLQH010000061.1:0-35043 GCF_054461575.1 Flavitalea flava | reverse complement strand
CCTTTATCCTGACGCTGATTTCGACCGGATGTTAACAATGATGAAAAACCTTACTATCGGCTTTTTTCTCAATGATGTGATGGGACGGGACAACTTTAAGTTTTTGCCCGAAATGCAGCAGGTTTCGGCCAGGAAAATGATTCAAAACATGGCCCGCTTAGATGATACGCTAAAGATCTCCCCCGAAGCAGCCCTCATCGAAATAGCGAATGCGGAAGTACTGAAGGACTTTAAAGAACAATCCCCCGGAATATGGTTTAAAAGGTTCCTTAGCATTTATTGCCACCATATAAATATAACGCATACTGATAACGATTCAGCAGCAAAGGGGCGTATTCCCCTGGTGGATGAATATATCGAACGCCGGTGTCATTTAGGTGGCGTTCATCATATCGTCATGTGGATTGAATATGCAGAAGGGCAGTTTTTGGATTGGAATTTTCTGAAGGTTAATAATATTTCACTCCAGCTTAAACGTTTGCATTGGGTGGTTGCAGCATTTGCAGGTCTTTCC
The DNA here is from genome assembly GCF_054461575.1 of Flavitalea flava. Lineage (NCBI taxonomy): Bacteria > Pseudomonadati > Bacteroidota > Chitinophagia > Chitinophagales > Chitinophagaceae > Flavitalea > Flavitalea flava. Next base: position 34,529 of record NZ_JBTLQH010000061.1, on the reverse strand, counting down.
AATGATCTTTTTTCCTTTGAAAAGGAATGTATCGATTGCCGGGCAGATTCGAACCTAGTAATGGTTATCGCCTTGAACAGGCCTGAATTGTCCTTGAAAGAGGTGATTTTGCGATCTTCGGAGATAGTCCGGAATCTATTGCTTGAACTGGTTGTGACTTTGGAAAATATCAAGCATGAAATTGAAAACATGGTGGAGACGGTTCCCACCATGGCCGGAAAATTATATGCACATGTGGAGGGGATTGTGCAATGTGTTCAGGCAATCTGGATGTGGCATGTTTATACAAAAAGGTACAAACGGCCCAACTCCATCTGGAAGGAGACTGAGTTATTGTCCTGAATACTGATCTAACAGGCTAGTGGAATGAGGGGTAGGGGAAGGTGGAATAGTCTGAATTTAATACAGAACGGTTTTTTTTCTTAGGTGCAAGGCTATTTTTTTCTGTAAGACGTCATGGTCAACCGGCTTTTTCAGGTAGGTGTCTGCCCCGGAGGCCAGGATCTTATCTATTGTCAAGGCATTATAATCACCGGTAATAACGATTATTGGAATCGTATTCAGTTCAGGAATGTTCTTTAATTGAAAGATAGTGGCTTCTCCCGATAATTCCGGCATATTCCAATCCAGAATAATTATATCCGCCAAATCATGCGGATAACCTTTTTGGGCCGTTTGCAATAATTCCAATCCATTGTTTACGATGGTAACTTGCCGGCAACGCATATCAGTAAGGAACGTAAACAATAAAAACCGGCTGTATTCCTGGTCTTCAGCCATTAATATGTTGACGTTGGAGAAATCGACCAGGGCATCGTCCTGGTCTGCTCCTTTTGGCAGATTCCTGATCTCCCCTTCCACAAAGGGAAGCGTTACCGTAAAACTTGTATAACCTCCCGGTTTGGTCTGTACCTGAATATCGCCGTTCAAACAGGCAACCTTATTTTTTACTATATATAAACCCAACCCCGTTCCCTGTGTTTTACCGGTTTTTCCAGTTACGAACGGATCGAAGATGTCGGAAATTTTTTCCTTTTTTATACCATTTCCTACGTTCGTCACCTTCAACTCCCACTTTTTGTGCTCGATTTCCTGTGCTTCGATGTTAATGGTAGTCCCAATGAAGGCATATTTTACTGCATTGGAAACCAGATTGCATAGAATCTGATTTATATTGAGCGGATCACTTATGATTACTTCGGGCATTTCTACATAAAGCTGGATGTTGATGTTTCTTTTTTGCGCAAGAATTTTATGTACTTCAATCGATTTTTCAAGGAAGGGCCTTATTTCAAAGGCTTCCTTTACCGTTATCTGGGTTTTGCCAGCTTCCAGCTCGGCAAAATCGAGAACATTACTTATAGTATTACGGGCATCGGTGCTGGCCGTAAAGCACACTTCCAGTAATGGTTTTATCGGGGCTAGCGTGGTATTGCTCCTTGCTTCTTTTCTTAATAATTGAGTGACCTGGTAGATACTATCGATGGAGGTGCGTAGATCATGCGTTACCTGAAAGGTAAAAGCCTTTATAAAATGGTTCGCTTTCCTCAGCGCATACTGGGAGTCGTTACTTTTTAAATAAGGCCTGCATACCAGTATGGTTATCAGGATTACGGCACTGACGACCAGAATATGGATAAAATAGGCTGCGTTATAACTAATGTCAGTTATGGCTGTTGTTTGCGGAGGATGATAATAGGCAATTTCCAGGACGGCCAGGTCAATCAGAGCCCAAAAAAGAGCGATCTTTCGTAACTTGCTACCTTTAAAAATCAAATATATAATAGCGATCAGAAGGACTATTGCGAATTCCAACTGAAACAGCTGTTGCAGGTAATAGCCAAAAAACCCCAGGGCTGCCACCTGTGTATAATAAACAGTCAGGGCCGCAGGAATATGTTTTTTATAAAGATTTAAAAAGACTGCCGAAAGATTCAATATGAATTCAATAAAAAGGGGAATGACGATGATCGGCTTTGTCCCAAGATTAAAACAAATAACAAAGCCAATTACCAAAACAGAAGCAGATACTACATGACTTATTGTATTTACCGTTACTATTCTGCTCAAGGCTTCTTCGTCGGTTATGCCTTTTGTACCAATATAAAATGCCTTTTTAATTTTCATATGTTATTTACAGATAAGGAAGCTCTATGGTGAATTCAGTTCCTTTGCCCAATTCACTGCTAACCGATATTTCCCCAATTAGAATTTTTTCAACAATAACCCTGGTTATTATTAACCCTGATTCAGATGGATTATTAATATCTTCTATGGTCATTTCCCCGCTTTGATCTATTATCTGCAGGACCCATCTTTTACCTTCCTTTATTGTTGCTTTAATAAGGACAGCGCCATTAGTCTTTGTTAAATTAAGAACATGGGACAATAAATTGGTGCAAATAAAAAGGATCCTGCTACCATCAGAGATTATTTGCTGTGGGAAATCTTTTGCAATCGACAGGCTTATAGTAATGTTCTTTTTGAGTTGTGCATATTTAGTTTCGGTAATAAGATCTTCCAATAACAATTTAATATTGACGGATTCACAAATGAATTTGCTGATGCCGCCTTCAAACCTTATGTATTCAACCAGGTTATCCAGCTTACTTTTGTATTCCCTGCAGGATAAAGCCATAGTATCGATCAGCTTTTTTGTTTCTTCCTTGTTTTCTGCTGCAAGCTGTAATCGGTTGCTTATGCCAGAGACGGAAAAGAAGGTGCCTACAATTTCATGACAAATATCCCTTAGGAATAGTTGTTTGGAATCGGGTTGGCTATTTTCTGCTGATGCTTTTTCATCGGAACTTTTTCTGATTTTTATTTTTAGTTGCGGTAACCATTTTTTTTCCATAGATAGACCCGTTTTATCAACCTGGAAGCGTTGAAGAGAAGAATTTTTATTATCTGTGCCTTGAAAAAGGTGGTTAGGAGGAGAGTGAAATTTCAAAATAAGTTGGTCATGGCAAGGGTCTCCATGAGCAGAAAATAATGTAATCTTTTGTCTGCGAACAGTTTATGTGGATAATCAGGAGCCAGCTTAAACGTTTAAGTAGGTAAAATAAGGTTTTTTTTAATATTATGGAAAAATGAATAATTTCCCAGGAAATTGCTTTGGTACATGAAAAAATTTGCCGCTGTAGTCGTTTGTCTACAAATAGTTTTCTCAGAAGGCATATTTTGCATTAATTAAGATAAAAGAATAGGATATTTAATAAGATTTGTGGTTATGGTATTCGATTAGATTATGTAGCCGTCCAGGGAAACATCCCGGGACGGTTTTTTTAAATCCAACCATTGGATATAATCGTAATTTAATTTAACCGACAGATATAACCGTATTTGGATGCTACCGATATTGGACACCTAAGAGGATTATTCTTCGGCCGCTTTTTAATTTTAAAATTTAGAAATGAAACTTAGAAAAAAATTGCGATCTCCGAAATCTATATACATTAATTACGGGGATAAGATTACTTATAACAGGATAAAAGCTTATGAAATAGTAGATGCATGCTTTTCGGATTTATACAAAGTGAAAAAACCCCGCTTTTTGAATAAAGGCAACACGGAAAAGCTGTTTGCCAAAATTGAGGCCATGTGCAAGCCCTACCTGCTGGAACGATTTGGATGGGATCCATATAAACCCCATCAATATAAAGGATTCAGGGAAATCGCAAAAAAAGCAAATGTCGAAATTACTTATAAAGGACATTTTTCCCGTGAAAGGAGAAATTGAAGGTAAGCGATTAATCGACTTGCCGAATAATTCGGTTGCGCGAAAAGTTTTTGTTAGTTCTAAATTAATCGTAATATTGCGATAGGAAGGAAATGAACTATGGGACTGACAAAGACAGATCTGTTTACTAAACAGCAGAATGACCTGGCGAATATGGCAAAGGCGATCGGGCATCCTGCTCGTATTGCCATTCTACAATATCTTGTTCGCAAAAATGCCTGTGTTTGCGGGGATCTGGTAGAAGAATTAGGGTTGGCTCAGGCTACTACTTCCCAGCACCTGAAGGAATTAAAAACAGCTGGTATCATTCAGGGTACTATTGAGGGAGTCAGCGTTTGTTATTGTATCGATCCAAAAGTCTGGAAACAGTATAAAGATCTGTTTAACGGTTTTTTCAAAGAAGTGAATCCGGAAAATAATTGTTGTTAGCTTTTGGAGAGTGGTTTGTTGAGTTTTTTTTGTTTTAATCTATCGCAATATTGCAATAATACGATCAGTTGATTTTATGCCAGACATCCAATACAAGGATACTCCATACAAGGACTTCCAATACAAGATTTTATTTGTATGCATCCATAATTCAGCCCGAAGCCAAATGGCGGAGGCTTTTCTCAATAAACACGGGAAAGGTCATTTTCTGGCTGAGAGCGCAGGTATAGAGCCCGGTGTTTTAAATCCGAATGTAGTAAAGGTGATGCAGGAGGTCGGGATAGATCTGAGCCAAAAAGGCACGCAAGGGGTATTCGATGTATTGCAGGAAGGTAAAACATTCGATGCGGTGATCACGGTTTGTGATGCCGCCAACGCGGAAAGATGCCCCGTTTTTCCGGGGATGGTTAAAAAAATAGCCTGGTCCTTTGAAGACCCTTCCGCTTTTAAAGGTAGCCCTGAAGCTGTATTGGATAATACCCGGCGGATCAGGGACGAAATAGAAAGGGAGATATTAAAATTTATACCTGTTAACTTTTAAATTATGCCTGTTAACTTTTAAATCGAATAATTATGCAAACATCCGAAGAAATAAAAGAAATGGTAAGACAGAAGTACAGCGAAATTGCCTTACAGGAAAAAGAAACTAATGAAACCTCCTGTTGTGGTTCCGGTTGCTGCACCACGGAGGTGTATAACATTATGAGCGATGATTATACCCAATTGGAAGGATATAACCAGGATGCGGATCTGGGTCTTGGCTGTGGTCTTCCCACCCAATTTGCCCAAATAAAAAAAGGAGATACTGTTATCGATCTTGGCTCGGGAGCAGGAAATGATTGTTTTATTGCCAGGGCAGAAACCGGCGATACCGGAAAGGTGATCGGCATCGATTTTACCGATGCGATGATTGAAAAGGCCCGCCAGAATGCTGAAAAACTGAATTTTCAAAATGTCGAATTCCGAAAGGGAGATATTGAAAAAATGCCCGTTACGGATGACAGCGCCGATGTGATCGTCAGCAATTGTGTGCTGAACCTGGTGCCCAACAAGGATGGGGTATTTAAAGAAATATTCCGGACACTTAAACCTGGAGGCCATTTTAGTATTTCCGACATCGTTTTGATAGGTGAACTTCCCGGTAAGATAAAAGAAGCTGCGGAAATGTATGCCGGTTGCGTTGCCGGGGCCATTCAAAAACAAAATTACCTGGACCTGATCGAGCAAAATGGATTTACCGGGATCAGCCTGCAGAAGGAGAAGTCAATCGTTGTGCCGGACGATATTTTGAGCGCTTATTTGTCCGTTGAAGAAATTGAACAATTCAAAAAATCAGGTACAGGGATATTCAGTATTACCGTTTATGCAGAAAAAACAACGTAAAAAATTAAGCTTCACAGACCGTTATCTTACACTTTGGATATTTCTTGCTATGGGAGCAGGAGTGGCTTTAGGCAATTTTGTCCCCGGTACTGCCGGGTTCATCCATTCCTTCCAATCCGGGTCGACCAATATTCCGATTGCGATCGGTCTGATCCTGATGATGTACCCGCCTTTAGCGAAGGTAAAATACGAAGAGTTAAAAAAAGTTTTTAAGAATACCCGGATACTGACACTTTCCCTGGTGATGAACTGGGTGATGGGCCCTGTCCTGATGTTCCTGTTAGCGATCATCTTTCTGCGTGATAAACCAGAATACATGGTAGGTCTGATCATGATCGGTATTGCCCGATGCATTGCCATGGTGATCGTATGGAACGAACTGGCGGGTGGAAACCGGGAATACGCGGCGGGGCTGGTGGCTTTTAACAGTATTTTCCAGGTATTGTTTTACCCATTTTTAGCGTGGCTTTTTATTACGATTCTTCCCCCTTATTTTGGATTGAAAGGCCTGGAAGTCTTTATCAGCATTGGAGATATTGCTAAAAGCGTATTTGTTTATTTAGGGATCCCCTTTTTTGCTGGTTTTGCCAGCAGGTATTTACTGATCAAGGCAAAAGGGAAGGAGTGGTATGAACATCGATTTATTCCCTTAATTAGTCCGGTGACGCTGGTTGCCCTGTTATTCACCATTATGGTCATGTTCAGTCTGAAAGGACAATTGATCGTTCAAATTCCTTTTGATGTCGTTCGTATTGCCATTCCCCTTATTATTTATTTTTCGATCATGTTCCTGGTAACTTTTTTCATAGGAAAATCCCTGGGGGCTGCCTATTCACAAAATGCGGCGCTTTCGTTCACGGCAGCGGGCAACAATTTCGAATTGGCGATTGCTGTAGCGATCGGTGTATTCGGCATTAATTCAGGACAAGCCTTTGCAGGAGTGATCGGCCCATTGGTGGAAGTTCCCGCCCTGATTGCCCTGGTCAATGTGGCGTTTTGGTTGAAGAAAAAATACTATCCTTCTTTGGAATCAGGTAACCTTTGATGGAGAATCTTCCAGATTAACACCATTTCAGACTGGTACAAATTAATTCTTTACGAACTTATAAATTCCTCCCTTTTTATTTCCGGGACCCGTATCCGTATTGGTTGTCATGTAAAGCTCCCCCTGTGAATCTTCCCCGAATGCTGTTATTTTTAAATACCAGGGCATATTTTGTATGGTAATTTTACCCCTTTGCCATCCCGCACCTGCTTTTTGTAAATACCAGATCGGGCCAGACCAATCAGCAAACAGATATTTGCCTTTAAAATCAGGTAATTGCTGTCCATTATAAACGTAACCGCCTATTACACTTATTCCTTCCTTATGACTGTATTCGGCTATCGGCATGGAGATCCCTTTTGGATCAGTACCTGTGGCGGGGTTGTAGGTATGCGTTCCTTCAAACAATCTCCAACCATAATTAGCCCCCTTTTTTATAATATCGACCTCTTCCCAAAGATCCTGTCCAACGTCACCGGCAAATAATTGACCGGAGGACCTGTCGAAAGTGATCCTGTAGGGATTGCGGAAACCATATGCCCAGATTTCCGGGCTTACCTCTTTTCTGCCAACGAAGGGATTGTCTTTGGGCACGATATATCCTGTTTTGGTATCGATATCGACACGCAATATTTTTCCCAGCCAGGTATCGAGTTTTTGCCCGTTGCCGATTGCTCCATGTTTATCACCTTGCCCGCCACCGTCGCCAAAGGTGATATATAAATAACCATCGGGCCCAAATTGGATGCAGCCGCCATCATGGTTGCCATCCGGCTTCTCCTGGGAAAGAATGATACGGCCGCTGCCGGTATCCACACGGTCTGCATTTGCCGATAACTTATATTCGGCTACGATATCCTTATGATCGGATTTATTAGAGGAGGGTGCGCTGTAAAACACATAGAATTTTCTATTGGTCCTGAATTTCGGATGCAGCGCGATGCCTAACAATCCTCTCTCCTCATAACCGTTGTTCACCTTTATCATCTTACTACGCAGATCGAGCAAGGGCGCATCTTTTAGTTTCCCGTCTTTGAGTATACGGATAAACCCTTTCTGTTCCAATACCCAAATAACGCCATTTTCCGGAAATGCCAGGGCTGTAGGTGCTTCCAAATTCAGCGCCACTTCCTGTAACTTCAGCGTTATGGCCGGTGGATCGGTATAAGAAGAAAACAGGCAAAGACTAAAGGCTAAAACAAATAACTTTTTCATGTGTACAATTATTTAAAATCAAACCAAAGTGTTCCGTTGATCTTTTCTCCGGTAGCCTGATTCTTCTGGCTTTGCGGCCCCATAACTTTAGCTGCCTGGAACTTTGTTCCTATGGGAGGAATAGCATTTAAAAAGCCGATATCTCCTGCAGGAAAAGGCGGCTCCACGTTATTGTTCGAAAGTGCGTCTTTTTCCCTTCCCGGATGCAGCATTTGCAAGTATATGTTCTTTTCAGCTACATACACGGTAAAGGAAGACTCTTTATTCCTGATGACCACCCAACCTACCTCGGCATGATAACCTTTAAATTCAGGATATTTGAAGGTTTCGCCTGTTATGGTATTATTATACGCCTTTTGCCAAATACCGAATTTCTGCCCTTTCAGCCTGTTTTTCCAAACCCGGTAGGGGCCGCGGCCAAGCCATTTCATACCCGTGATCTTATCTTCCGGATAATTAAAGGTAATCCCCATAAAATCTGAATCGCCCTGCTGGGCATATTGATAATCCAATCTGACGGGGTGTCCGGGCCGGAAGGTCCATGTTACGTGTAAGGAGCCGGCGCCCTCGTAGTCAGCTTCGACAAGGTATTGTCCATCGATCGTTTTTCCAGCAAACTTTTTCAATTCCGTATGGATCCCGGCCAAAACCGGTCCCTCCGATAAGGAGATAGTGGTTGACGGTTTAACCACTTTTTGGATATATCCTGTGGTTTTATCAAAATAATACCGGATGTCATCGCAGATTATGACCAACGAACTGTCTGTTTCCTCTGTTTTGATCCTGGAAGGGATCCTGGAAGGGATCCTGGAAGGGATCCTGGAAGGGTTAATTGAAGATGCCAGCATGTGGTTCCCGGCAGTCTGTCCATGCGTATCATGCGTACCATGCGTACCAATAGCCCAGCTCCAGGTAAAAATCTCTTCTTTCCCGGGGCCATATGCGGTCAGGTACAAGGCATCGTTTTTTGACCAGGATGATGGTAAGCCCAAATCAAGCACTCCTTTTTCACCAGGCAGGAGGGCAGGGGAGGCAGGTACTCCGGTAGCAGTTACAATGACGGCTGTGGCAGATGTGCCTGCTGTCCTGGCCGGAAAAAATTTCACCAGTTTCCAGCTAAACGTGCATTGTTTAAGATTGGTAAAGGAATATCTGTTCTCAACAGGAATTCGTCCATTAAAGACGCTGTCGATAGGGTGAGGGTCGATGTAAACAGGCGACCAGATCTCTTTGATCGCATAAAAGCTGGCTTCCTTTTCGCGATGCGGACCGACAATGCCGTCAGGCGCGTGATTACCATCGGTATCCAATATTCCATCCTTGTCCGTCCTGACGACTGCTTCATCTAAAAGGGCCCATATAAACCCACCCGCTCCATGCGGATGTTTTACCATGACGTCCCAAAAATCATCCAGCCCCGCTCCGGCGCCGCCATCATAAAGACCATGCATAAATTCTGTAGGAAAAAATACTTCTTCTCCCGAAGCCGCCGATTTGACCATATAGTTATAATCGGGGTAATGTTTGGTGTCCGTTCCGTTGAACTTCTCCCAGGGATGCAGTACGGTGCGTTTTTGGGGGTCATACAGGCCATAGTCCTCGTCCAATCCCCTGTTCCAGCCCCCTTCATTGCCATTGTCCCAAAAAACGATGGATGGATGATTTACATCGCGAACCACCAATTCTTTAACCAGCTTATGTCCAACAATAGTATCGTATTTCGCCTGCCAGCCGGTCAGTTCGTCCAGCACATACAGACCCAATGAATCACAGATATCCAGAAATTCCCGATCCGGCGGATAGTGCGACATCCGTACCGCATTCATATTCATTTGCTTCATCAGTCCGATATCCATTACATGAACAGCATAACTCAGGGTGCGCCCGGTCTCCGGCCAGAAACTATGCCGGCAAACTCCTTTGAATATGACTTTTGATCCGTTAACATAAAACCCATCATGTGCCCTGAGCTCCAGCGTGCGAAAGCCGAACTTTTGTTTAACCTGGTGGATAATGCCCTTTGTGTTCCTGATCTTTACGATCGCCTGGTATAAATTAGGAAATTCTGCACTCCATAATAAGGGTTTGGCAAATCTGGATATCAGTTCCTGGTGTTCCTGTGTAGAATCGGCTGCAACAGAAAAGGGTTGGCCCAGATTTTCACCCGTAAGTTTCTGAACCTGTACTTCGATTGTTTGATCTCGCTTAAGATGCTGTGCGTATACGTCCAGATGGAAGGACCCATCGGCGGTTGCGTTTACCGCCAGCCTGTCAATAAAGGTTTCCGGAACAATTTCCAGATATACGGGTCGGAAAATACCACCGAACACCCAAAAGTCGCTGTTCCTGCGTTCCGCGTCATTCACGGAGGAGTTCGCCGAGGTTTTATCCACGGTGACTTCCAGTAAGTTGTTAGCATTATTTTTTAGCAGGCCGGTGATATCGTATTTGAACCGGTAAAAACTCCCCTGATGCACAGGTCCGGCTTGCTGGCCATTGATCATCACCTTAGTGTCCGTCATCGACCCTTCAAAGACAATGCAGACCTTCCTGCCTTTCCAGTTTCCGGCAGCAAATTCATGCTTATAAAGCCCCTGTTCATTGGCTTTAACCTTGTCATGTCCATAATTATACGTGCCAAAACCCTGTAATTCCCAGTTGGAGGGTACGGGAATTTTTGTCCATTTACCGTTGTTCCTTCCTCCGGTACAATAAAAGTCCCAGGGAAGGGTATGGTCCTTGTCGGTTCCGGAGAGATATTTGATAATTGTTCCCTGCGGGAACGCATACCCGCAAATCAGGACTAACCATACCGGCAGCAATATTCTTTTCATTATCGGTTGTTGACGCAAGATTAATTACTAATGACCAATAATAATGAAATATCCCTGACAAAAATCACGCAATCGTTCCCGGAATTCTTTTAGCTTTTTAGCAGACCGGTTCGTATAGCTTACCGTTGCCCAATCAGGAATGTACAATCCAGTAAAGTTTGTACTACCTTATAAATAAATCTGACCCTCCATTACAATGGCAGAGGAACCACTGACCCAGATTCCATCTTCCACTACCTTAACCCGAATGGTGGAAGGGTGTTCCACATATTTCCCCTGCAGGATCAGGAAATCCCGGTCTTTTTTTATGTGGCCAAGCATTTCAAGATAACCTGCCAACGGCCCAGCAGCAGTTCCCGTAGCCGGATCTTCATCGATTCCCATACCTGGGTTGAAAAATCTTGTTTCTGCCAGGTATTTTTCGGCGATTCCGTTTGTGGTAAATAAATAAAAACCTTCAAAACCGAATTTTTCTGAAATTCCCTTCAATAAGGATTTATGAGAAACGGCTTTTTTCAGGGATTCCAGATCTTTTACGGGCACCATTACATGCGGAACCTCCGTTTGCATAACATTGATTGCCCAATCATTCAGGACTAGCTCATCGATGCTTAATCCAACTGCCTCTGCAACAATGCCGGTTGGGATGGTCCTGATTATCTCAGCCGGTCTTTGTTTCATAGCCACAAAAGGCAATCCGTTCTCTTCGGTAATTATCAACGGGATCTTTGTCTCCTTTATTAACACCCAGGGCTCTTCACCCTGATTTTTGAAGATGTCCCATTTTTTTAATAAAGCCAGGCAAACGGCACCAAGAAGGTTGTGCCCGGCTCCTGTTACTTCAAATTTTGCCGGCGTGAATGACCTCACTTTAAAAACCTTCTGTTCGGTTGAATAATTTACGAAAGAAGTTTCCGAGTAGCCAAACTCACGGGAAATATCATGGTATTGTTCGATAGTCAATTCATTTTCGGTATAGACTACGGAGAGCTGGTTACCCTTATATCGCTTGTCTGTAAACACATCCAACACGTAATAATCAAGTTTTTTCATTTTGTCGTTTGATTGGCTGTTTGATAATGGCTAGTTAATATTTGCTGTTTAATATTTGGCCAAAATTAAACCTTAATAGTTTACTTTTGTTATTGGTTAACTAATGGTAACCGGTTACCTTTTGTTAACCAATAAGCATTTATTATCCGGACAGGTCATATGAAAAATAAGAAAAGATTAGAAGCAACCTGCGATCAGGAATTGAATGCCATTCGTGACAGCCTGGAGGTACTGGGCGGTAAGTGGAAATTAAGGATAATGCGCCATCTGAAAAATCACCATGGCGAGACCAATACCTTTAAAAAAATCCAGCGTGAGGTCGAAGGTATATCTGCAAAAATGTTATCGAAGGAACTTCGCGACCTGGAAATCAACCTGTTGGTTACCCGGACGGTATTGAATACAAGACCAATCACGGTGTGTTACGCAATGAAAAACTATGGGCAGAGTGTTTTTCCGGTTACCGAAAGCCTGGTTAACTGGGGATTAAATCATCTGCAAAAGATAAAACAGGAAACTTAAAGATCACCAAAAGGCTTTGGATAGGGGAGCTAAAGATGTTTAAACTCCCCGGTACCACGCAACTGTTGATTTTCCCATGAAAATACTCCATTGCTGCAGGTTAATTTTCCCGTGCTATAATTCCCTTTATTATCAAAAAAATAAGATTTGTAAACCTTTAAATTAAAACTTCGGAGAGGTTATCGAAGCAGGCGTTCCAGCCAACGGTGGTAACTTCAATATAAGATTCATCCGGGAGGGTGGCCGTAAGGACAAGTTGCGTTTGTTTGCCCATACCTGTAAGCACCACTTCAAACAGCGCGGCTATTCCTCCGGGATCATTGGTTCTTGAAAAGTCTATCACCTGAAAGCTGATTTTTGTGGGCGGATTAACCAGGATATAGGTCCCCGTATATTCTCCGGGAAGGATACTTCCATCCTGGTTGGAGAAAACGAAGCGGAAATGGCCGCCAGTCCGGACTTCCATTTCCAACACTTTCATTTTAACCTCTTTCCTGGCACTAAACCATTTTGCGATCAGTTCAGGTGTGGTCCAGGCACTCCAGACCAATTCACAAGGGGCATCAAAGCTTCTTTTTACCACGACCTTTTTTCCGGTTTGCTGAAACAGGGTTGTCTGATCTTTTGTGCTCATTTTTTTGTTTGTTTGGAGTTGTTTGCATTTCCTTAAGTACGGTATCAAGCAGGCTAAACCGGTCCTCCCAGGTAGCCTTGAATTGTTCTATCCAGCTTGTTACTTCATTCAGGGTTTGAAGTTGCGGTTCACAATATCTGTCCCGGCCACTTTTTTTTATGAGGATAAGCCCACAGTCGGTAAGGATCTTAATATGTTGTGAAACGGCAGATCTGCTCATGTCAAAGTTTTCGGCTATTGCATTTAGGTTCTGATTTTTTTTGGCAACCAGACTTAAAATCTCCCTTCTTGTCGGGTCGGCAATTGCCTTAAAAACATCTCTCCGTTCTTCCATATTAAAATGAGTAAGTAAATTCTTACAAATATATATGTAAGAATTTACTTACGCAAATTTTATTTTTATCTGGTCGTTATCTCTAATTTCCCGCCTTTTTTCAAATCCTTGTCCGCTATGAAGAAACCGTCGATCTTTTGGTCTCCAAAGGTTATGTCGGAGATCTTTTTGCCTGGAATGGTTTTGGCCGCATTCGATTTAACGATCGTGAAGATTCTGTTGTCATCCAGCTTTATATCAACTTTATCAAACAGAGGGACGGATACGATGTATTTGTCATCAGCAGGAGAAAAAGGATAGAATCCCATCGCATTAAATACATACCACGAAGACATTTCACCGGCATCGTCCATGCCGGCATAGGCCAGTTTATGTTTGCCCATATCATAGAAATGATTCATGATGCTGTCGAGTATGACCTGGGATTTTTCCTGTTTGCAGATGAAATAGTACATGAACGGAACGCTGTGATCAGGTTGGTTGCCCTGGCAATATTGACCGATGAACCCGGATATGTTGTCCGCTTCGACTCCATCCCAGGGAACGGTAAAAAGAGAATCCAGTTTTTTGTCGAAATCATCGTTGCTGCCGTAGAGTGCGACCAGGCCTTTTGGGTCATGTGGTGCGAAAAAGGAAGACTGCCATCCATTGGCTTCGCGGTACATGTATTCGTAATAAGGATATTGGGGGTCGAAGTTCTTAACCCAATCCCCGTTGGCAAGGCGTCCTCTCATGAACCTGGTAGAAGGGTCGAATACATTCTTGTAATTACCGGTCCTTTTCATAAGCATTCTGTAATTGGCGGTATCCCCTAATTCCCTGGCCAGCAAGGCAACCGCATAGTCGTCATAGGCATATTCCAGGGTTTTGGTAACGGCCGCTTTGGTTACAGTGTTGACAACAGGATGCTCAACCTCCAGTTCAGCTATATAGCCTTTGTCGTTGTATTCATTTACATACCGCCTTGTTCCTTCCACGGTAGCATTTTTAAGCATGAGTTTATAGGCAGCGTTTGCATCATATCCTCTTAATCCTCTCAAATAGGAGCCTGCGATAAACGCGGACGCATGGTCGCCATGGAAGAAGGTAGGCATAAACCCTTTTACTTCACCTTTATCGATCAATGACCGAATGACGTCATTGGTTACTTTTGGTGAAAGGAGGCCTAGTAAGACCAGTTTGTTGCGGTAATCATCCCAGAGGGAAGGTTCCGTATAATAATTGAATCCCTTGTTAACTATTTTGCCGCTCAGATCGGTAAAGTCGCCATTTTCATCGCTGCGCAAGGCGGGCCATAGAAAGGACCGGTATAATGTCGAATAGAACAGGCCCCGCTGTCTTTCGGTGCCGCCCGTAACCGTGATCTTTGACAGGAGGGAATCCCATGTTTGTTTTGCTTGTTTTTTTACCTGTACAAAACTCTTACCCAGCATCTCTTTTTCCAGGTTGTCCTTTGCATTTTGTACGCTGACAAAGGAGAATCCGATCTGCAGCTCCAGGGGTTTGGGCGCATCGATAAAATTAACCACCGGAACTATCTTCTTTTCATTTTTAAGCGAATCTATATTTTTTATAGTATGGTTGGAAACCGCGTAGAAATACATCTTCTCTCCCGCCTGCTGATAACCTGAAAAAACATGATCGCCTTCCTGTGTAATGTTCCAGCTCCTGACCCTTTCATTGGATTGGGAAAGATCTGCCAATAAACGTTTGGACTGGCCGGGTCTGAATGTGTATTTGTGATAAGCACAACGTAATGTCGAAGTTAATTCGGCATTGATACCGTAGCGCTCCAGATAAACCTGGTAGTAGCCCGGATGTGCAGACTCGAATTTATGGTTGTAGGCGGAAGCATAGTTATCGGGAGTTACGGTGCCGGTGACAGGCATTAAAGGAATATACCCCAGATTCCAATGCCCCTTACTGGTATGGATAAACCCATAGATGGTCGTGTCCTCGTACTGGTAACCGGAACCACTGTGGAATTTTGTGACCGGGCTCAGCTGGACCATGGCATTGGGTAACGATGATCCGGGGAATACCTCGGCCCCCCAGGTCCTGTGTGTAGGTTTGAACCCGATGTCGGTACTGTCCCATAAAGTGGCGGTACCCAGAAATGGATTGACATAGTTTACGGGAGTTTTTTGCGCCTTTAGTTGCCCTGCCAGGATCGAATACAGAATGGCTGCTACCATGATTTTCTTCATTTCTATGCTATTTTGAATGTGAAAGTTTGTGGATTGCTGAGGATTGTCGATTGGCTGAAAATTGTTTGTTATCTGAGGATTGCCGATTGGCTGAACCCGTTGCGGATCCCCATTGGTAATTGGGCGCAGGTCCCATCTCAAAAATCAGACTGCCTCCGGAAATCATATCATTTTGGCGGAAGCGCGGTGTGTTTAATGGTTTGCCGTTCAGCGTAGCTGACTGGATATACATGTTCTTAGGGGATACATTATTGGCCAGGATAATAAAATTGCCCGGACTGGTTGCAGAACCTTCTGTTCCTTCTAGCCTGATGGTGACTTTTGGGAATAAAGGGCTGCCTATCTCGTAATAGCCCGATGCGCGGTCTGCCTCATTATAGCCAATTACGCTTGTAGAATACCAACCTTCCATATTGCCATAGTCATCCATGCCGCAGAGCCCGGCGGGAACGGGTCTGTACAGTTCGGTCTGAATTTTTCTGGTCAGGGCCTGTGTTTTCCACGGTTGCCCCACATAGTTATATAAGTAGGGTATGTGGCGGTATTGCTCATTCCCGTGGCAATATAGTCCGATGAGCCCGGTGCAATCGCGCAGGGGAATAGCGTCGGTGGGAAATGGTTTGGTAAAGAAGGTATCGAGTTTGGCAATAAAAGCGTTTGTACCGCCCAGCAGACTGATGAGTCCGGGAATATCACCGATGTTGAACCAAAGATAATTCCAGGCATTGCCCTCCCTGTAAATGTCTTCGGCATGAAAATCGAAGGGGTTCAGCGGCAGGATCCATGATCCGTCCGCACGGCGCGGCGTGAAGAAGCCAGTGGAGGGATTATAGAGTTTTTGATAGGTCTTTGCGCGGGCGAGGAAAAATTGATGATCGTCTGTTTTTCCGACAATCGAAGCCAATTCCGCCATCGCATAATCTTCATAAGCAAGCCCGATGGAGCGGTTGACATAATCATCCACTCCCGAATTGTCGGGAATATATCCGTATTTCCGGTAGGCCGTTCCCGCTGCGCCTCCGCCGGTCATCGCTTCGTTGCGTAATTTCTCATAGGCTGCATGGATATCAATGGTACTGACGCCTTTTTTATAGGCTCCCACTACGCCACCCACACTGCCCGTGCCCCAGTATCCACCGCCCCAACGGCCCTTAAACGGAGTGGGTTTTGGCCCTGTATTTTTCTCGCCCCAGGGAAGGATACTGCCTCTTGCATACCCATATTTGCGATAGACGGCTGTATAGTAGTTGATCTTATCTCCTTCCGTTCCGCCTTCGACAACGGCCCGGCCCAGGATATCACTCCAGCCTGCTTCGGCTTTCTTGTGAACCCCGTCGAAATTCATTCCGGGTATTTCCTGTGCCAGGTTACCGGCGGCATCGTCCTCACTTTTGACGGAAGTGCCGATCTTGACGAGCACAGCTTCACCATCGGTAGTGTTGAAGGTAAGGAAGGCGCCCAGGGGCATTCCGGTAGCCGAAGAAGAACCCGGGGACAGGACAGCATTCTTCCAGGTACCGGCGAAAGAGAAGTCTTTGTTAAACACAGCATGGAAATAAATCCGGGAACTTCCCACCAGGTGGTAGACGGTGTCAATGCCGCAATCCTGAAACCCTTCGATGGTATGTTTATTAATTATGTGCACGGATGCATTCGTGGCGAAGGGCTGGGAGTTGGCGAGGTCGATGAGCACGTTGGCCTGTTGGGAGCGGGGAAATGTATAACGTTGAAAGCCACAACTCCTGGTAGCGGTCAGTTCGACCTTGATACCATAGGTAGTGAGAAAGACCGTATAATATCCAGGCGATGCCTTCTCCCGAAGCGTATCTTTCGCAGACCGGTATCCTGTAAAAGGATCAGAGCGGCTGCCAGGAATCGTCTTAACCGGACCGATCGTCGGCATGAAAAGGAGTTTGTTGTCATCGTGATATTCTCCATTCAAATTGGTGAACCCCATGATGGTGGTGTCTGTGTAACGGTAGCCTGAGCCGCGTACATGATAACGCTCGCCATCGAAACCGCTTACCGGTCCGACGCATAGTTTGCCATTCGGTTCCGTGACCATGGCTCCGGGATTTACGCATCCGTAATAAAGTTCTTCACCTGGCGCCGGATTATTTCCCAGGTACTCCTTGTCCGCGAGAGGAGCGGTGCCGATGAGCGGGTTGACATAATCGACCAGGCGGCTCCTGGTTACGGATAAAGATTTTTTTGAACCGGAAACAGTTTTCTGTGCATTTGTCACCAGACAAAACAGGGATAACATTAAAAAAGTACAAATAGGTTTCACCATAATTTTTATTTTTTGTCTTACCATTCAAGTAATACGTTGATTCCATCGGGGTTATTCGCAAAGCTGAGGAAGCTCGAAAAGAAGGTGACCCTACTGATGCGGGTAATGGCAGTTTTTTCCATAACTGAACTTTTTTAAACGATATCGGTTTTCAACGATATCTATAGAGTTTAATGCGCTGGATCATGTAATAGTCGCCCCGGAGGCGCAGACCTTTTCCGGACAGGATCTCGTCACCGTTCAGTCGGCGGCCCGGCACCCAACCGCCGTTGAGGAAGTCGCCGTCTTCGACCGAAACGATGCCGACGGTGGGATCTCCCGGTGTTTCAGGGGTGAAGGTGACGGTCAGGCCCCTTCCGGCTACCAGATATTCGTCCGGACCCAGCTGGATAAAGATGCCAGCCGGGAATTCCGGAGTAGGGAAGGAATAGTGACGGGCGATTCCGAGATTAAGGGTATAGTCGCCTACTCGTAGCGATTGCTTCGGATGGTCTTTGTCCAGGAAAGCGCCGCCAATAACATTTTTACCCTGGTATTCCAGTAAGACCGGCGCAATTTTCCCAAGTACTTCATAGGTCTTGCCGAGCTCTGCTGAAAAATCCGGAAGGCTTTCCATCCCGAATGGTGAGAAACCAATCGCATCGTACTGTCCGAGGCCATAGAAAATAGCGCTGCAGGTGCGGGTCTCCCTGACGAGTTCCGGTATGAAGAGGGGATTATCCGGGCGCCGGTATAGTGCAGCCCGTTCTTCGAAGAAGCTGTAAATATCAGGCGATAAAATATCGATCTGCGGCGCACCTGCCTTCCAAATGTCCATCACATAGGGAAGTGGCCCACCGCTGGGATAGTCGCCCGGCTTCATTGGCGCAGATGGCCTCCAGTCGGCCAGCCAGGTATTTACGAACATGGGAATGGCGTATTCGGATTTACCTGCTCCGGCTACCTTTCCCACATAACGCGCATAGTACCACGCCATAAACATTTCGTTCGTTGCATCACCGGCGCCGAAGATTTCTTCCCAGGAGCCTGACGTTTTGAAACCGCCTGCCTCCCATTCTTTGAGGAAGCCGGGTGAAAGATTGTCTTTGTGTTTTTTAAGATAATCCATCAACTCTTTTGGCACCGCTCCTTTGAAGGCTTCGTCCGCGACAGGTGAGTGGTCACGTGATTCGGAAAGAACCCCCACTTCATTCTCTACCTGGATCATCACTACTGTGTGGGCATCACCGTCGATGGTGCATACATGATGCATGAGCGCTGCGAAGGCGCGTGCATCCGCGTCCCTGTTGGCGTCGCTGAAGGTGGACAGGATGTCCAGGCTAAGGCCTTCCTTGTTGCGGGCACGGGGAAATCGTTTGAGATCCGTCTTTACCCAGCTGGGGGAATAGGTGGAAACGCCGTTCTTCCAGCTCCCAAACCAGAGGAGACCCAAGCGCAGGTTGTTACGCCTGGCGGAACTGATCAATCCATCCACCAGGCTGAAATCGAACCTGCCTTCCACGGGTTCGATAAGGTCCCAACAGACGGCTGCCAGGGCGGTGTTGAGATGACCTGCAGAAAATTTAGCCAGGATGGGCGCGAGATAGTCCAGGTTCGCAGAGCTGGAATTATGCACCTCTCCTCCGAGGACCAGGAAGGGCTTGCCGTCTACGATCAGTTGGGTGGCCGTTCCGCGTTTTTGGAGATGAGGGGGCTGCGAACGGCTCACCAGGTTCGGGATTTGTGTTTGACTTACTGATTGACTTACTGATCGATTGGAGGATTGGCCGTATAATTGACTGAGTAACCCAATAGAGGCCATGGCCAGCCCTAAAAGAATGACCGGTGTTTTGCGATACTTATGATGGTGGTTCTTCATTATTTATTTTTTTCCAGCCACGCAAACCTGGCCAGGATCTCCAGCATACCTCCGTGAGCCACCAGATCGAGCGTTTTTCCTTTTTCTGCGAACAAGCCCTGCGCATTCCTGTCTGTATGCAGCGCATTGTCCAGACATTTTTTAAATGCCAGTATGTATCTCTTGTCTTTGTCGTATTTGAGCAGATGCTGGTATGCTCTTAACAGTACGGCATTGAACCAATAGGCATCCCTGAAATGTTCGCCGCCGTAGAAAAATGGCAAGGAACTGTCCGCGATGGCCTTTGCCCTTTTCAGGTATTTTCCATTACCCGTACTCTCGTAGAGGTATATATTGCTTTGAAGCATCGTGCCGGTATTGTAGGATAATACGGGTTTGCTGATCCTGCCGTCTTTTATGCTGATGTTGTCATAGTATAAGCCTGATGGCGCCTGCAATTTTTTATTCGTCCACTCGTATAATAACAACGCGGTATCGAGATACTTCTTCTCTTTGGTAGCCTGATACAGCTGAAGAGCAACGAGGATCCCCGGTCCGTTCGAACAGGTATTCTTAGAGGTTTTTTGGTTCTCCTTCCAGTAAAGACCGCCGCTCAGGACCGTGTCATACCCGGTCATCATGAAGGTGTAGATCTCTTTACCCAGCTGTAACCAGATTTTCTGCTTTGTCCTGGAGAAAGCATCCAGGGCAGTTATGCCCAGCCATTGATTATCGTCATAATAACGCTCACCGCCCGTGAATTTCCGGATATAATCGGCATAGCCGGGTTGAGGAGGAGCCGGATCATAATAATCCCGAATATCCACAAGAAGGGGTTGCAAAAGTTTAGCACCCGGTTCGATTTTTTCTATTTCATTGCCTGCCTGAAATAAGGCACACAAAGACCACAAATAAGTATATGGATGCCTTGGCTGGTCCTTACCCGGCCATTCCTTGTAATATCCCGAGGAACTATCGAAAAAGTTTTTTTCGATAGTTGTCCGGAGCGCCGTCATTTCTTTTTCATAAGAGCCGGCTCCGGTATGGGGCCGGGTTTGGCTGAAAAGCGGAATTGAAAAGACGGATAAAAATAAAAAAAGGCGAAAGGGCTTTTTCTGTTTCATATTTATATAGTCACCTTAATGGTCTTTTACCCGAATACAAAACCAAATTTCTTTTTGATTTTTTTTCCTCTTTTATTTTTTTATTGCTAAAAGTTTTGCTCTTTGACCAAACACGAAGCAAAAAAAAGCTAAAAAAATAATTTCAAAAAAGGATAGGGGGGCGACTGTTCAAAGGTGACTTGTATAAAAACCAAAATAGCTCGCATATGAAAATCAAAAAATGGTCGAACGATCCATTTATTCATTTCCTGCAAGGGAGAATGATTTCTTTCGGCAAGATCGCAGGTTTACTCCTTCTCTTCAATCTCACTTTTTCCTCTTTTATTTTCGCAGGGGACAAGCATCATCCGGGTGCAGATAACTATGCATCACAGTCTGTACCTATTACCGGGAAAGTACTCGACGACAACGGCAATCCGCTGGCAGGAGTCACCGTACAGGTAAAGAACTCAACGATCACCACCACAACGAATGACGCGGGTTCTTATTCGATAACCGTCCCGGACAAAAAATCCGTGCTGATCTTTACCCATGTCGGATACGACAAACAGGAGGCCACTGGTTCCGATAACCTTATCATTAAGCTAAAGAATACAAATGCCAGCTTAGGAGAAGTGATCGTTGTGGGATATGGAACACAGAAGAGGATTTCCCTGACAGGTTCTGTAGACAAAATCTCCGGGTCAAAGGCTGTGGATGGCCGACCGGTCACCGGAACCATCCAGGCGCTGCAGGGAGAATCTCCCAATCTTATCATCCAGCAGAAAGGTTGGAACCCTACCGGGGGGTCTTTTAATATCAATATTCGCGGAACGGGAACAACCGGGAATAATGATCCGTTAATCGTAATCGACGGAATCATCGGCGGTGATATGAACACCCTTAATCCGAACGATATCGATAATATTTCCGTACTAAAAGATGCCGGTTCGGCCGCCATCTACGGCTCGCGTTCTGCCAACGGGGTCATATTGATCACTACCAAAAAAGGAAAGCTCGGCACGAAACCGGCCATCTCGTACAGCGGTATTTATGGCACCCAGGTACCTCATTTTACCTTCCACCCGGTAAGCGCCTATGATAATGCCCTTGATAAAAATATGTCCCTGGCCAACTCGGGCAAACCTGCACAATACGATGATGCGCAGCTGGCGGCGATTAAAACAAAAGGGGATGGCAACTGGCGTCTGGAAACTGTCCTGCATAATGCGCCGCAGACCAACCAAAATATAAGTGTAAGCGGCGGGACACCCACCAATACTTATTTAATGTCTTTTGGGTATCTCGATCAGCGCGCTTATTATGACAAAAGCACGCTTAATGGCACATACGGACTAAGGAGATTCAATTTCCGTTTAAATGAAACGGCTATTCTCGGCAAGTTCAATACGGCCTGGAACTTATCTTATGCCAAGATCCAGTATAACGAACCCAGCGATGGTGTCGAAGGTGACGTTATGCGTGCTCCTTTGACCGATAATTTTCAGGATGCCCAAGGGCGTTATACAACAGGGTTTGTTACTTCCAACGGATTGGATATTTTACGCAATGGCGGTTTCAGATATACCAACAACGATGAAGTGAACGGCGCATTTAATGTGGGATATGCCATTACCCCTTATTTGAAGGTCAGGGCTACCTTCGGAGGAACTATCAAGTCCAACTCACAATTGAGAAGACAGGTCGATCTGAAGTATTATCCTACAGGCGAGAGTTATTCGGGCAAACAGACGGCTGATTATAATTCGAAATCTCTTGCCACCAATACCAACTTCATTGTCGAATACACAAAGAGCTTCGGCAGACATGATGTGAATTTTTTAGTGGGTGCAGCCAATGAGTCCTTTATAAATGAAGCAAACGGGATCCGTCAAAGTTCCACAGACTCCACCTTAGGCGTTCCGACCACCGGTTCATTAATCGACGCAGCACAGACAGGTCCCAACGGTCTGAATAACGGCTCCTATAACTCGTTGTCCCAAAGGAGCGAAACCAGCCTGAACTCCCTTTTTGGCAAGCTGAATTATGCCTATGATAATAAATACTTTTTAGATGCCACGCTCAGGGCCGATGGTTCATCGAATTTTCCTTCCGATAAACGCTGGGGATATTTTCCCTCGGTAGGCGCTTCCTGGCGTCTTTCCCAGGAGAAATTTATGACCAGTTACAACGAAAGAGTAGGGGAATTGCGGGTTAGGACGAATTATGGCACGCTGGGTAGCCAGAATGTCAATCCTTATCAATTTTTGTCCACCTATAATACGAATTCCAATGTTTATGCCTTTAATAATGCCACTACAGCGGGTGCAACCCGAAACCTGGCTAATCCCTTTATTACCTGGGAAAGGGCTGCAACCTTTGATATCGGAGCCGATGCAACTTTCCTGCATGGAAAGCTGACTTTTGCCGGAGATTATTTTAGTAAGGTCACCAGTAATATCCTGGCATCCAGACAAGATGTTCCACTGACCTTTGGATCCGGATTCCCTTCCTATAATGTGTCCAAAGTGCAGGACAGGGGATGGGAAGTTAAATTATCTTACTCAACCAGAGGCACCTTCTCTCAAACCTTCACCGTGAGTATGGCAGATGCCAAGAGCAAATTGCTGGCATTCAGCTTCGGTCAGACAGAGAATGTATTTCCAAGAGAAGAATTTGAATTTGTCCGCAGGGTGGGCAATCCAATAACTGTTTACCAGGGATATAAAACTGCCGGGTTGTATCAAACACAGGCAGATGTAGACAAATATCCTCATTTTACTGGAATTGACGTTACAGGTTTGGCCCCCGGAGATTGGAAGTTCGTCGACAGGAACGGAGACGGAGTCATCGATACAAAAGACAAGTTTATACTGGGTGACCCCTTCCCCAGGTACACGTTTGGGTTTACCTACAATGCAGCTTACAAAGGGTTAGATCTGACGATATTCATTCAGGGTGTGCTGAAAAGAGCTGCCTTGATAAGAGGAGAATTGATCGAACCCTATCACTTTACCGACTATGGCGGTACTGTATATGACAGCGATAAAGATTTCTGGACCCCACAGAATCACGGCGCTAAAAAACCCCGCCTGGCTGAACATGGAACGGTTGCCAATAATAATGACTACCGTACCGGCTCCGATATGTATTTATTCAATGCTGCTTATCTGAGGGTTAAAAATATACAGATCGGGTATACTTTTTCCACCCGTATGTTAGCGAAAGCCAGCATACAATCGGCAAGGATATACTTTACCGCTCAGAATGTACTTACGATCTCAAAATTGAAACTTACGGATCCTGAAGGAACAGAATTCGGAAATAACGAAGACAATTCTGTGGGCGCCAATAGTCCAAGAGGATACCCGGTGCCTGTTTTTTACGGAGCAGGCTTATCCTTGAATTTCTAACAAAAAAATCTAACTTATCATGTCTTGCAGAAGCTTATATAAAATAAATCTGATCATACTCCTCCTGGTTGCTGCGGCAGGCTGTAAGAAGCTCGATCTTACGCCCACCGACAAATACACGGATGCCAATTTCTGGACGGTAAATGGTAATGCTTTTAATGCCCTGGCTACCTGTTATCAGCAACAGATCAGCGGCGGTCAGGGAAATTCGATCAGTCCAAGCCAGGCTTATTTTTTCAATGAGGCACTTTCCGATAATGCCTATTGCCCGTTAGATGTGAACGTCGGTACGCCCACGCAGATTTCCAGCGGCAACGATGCGAATTTTAATCCCGGTATCAACCGGGTGAAATACGAATGGGGCAGCTATTATACGAATATCAGATCCTGTAATTTATTCCTTGAAAATGTGGATCAGAATATTACCTTAGGCAGCGCCGTTATCGCCAGAATGAAAGGCGAAGCCAGGTATCTCAGAGCCCAGGCCTATTTCAGGCTGACCAACTTCTTCGGAGATGTGCCCTTAATCACAAAGGTGCAAACCCCTGAAGAGGCAAAAGTGACGCCCAAAACCGCCAAAGCGGATGTCGTTACCTTTATTCTCAAGGAGTTGGATTCCGCTGCAATGGTGCTGCAAAGAAGAGATGATCAGGCTGCTGGAGACCATGGCCGTATAACGATAGGGGCTGCAAAAGCCATGAAAGCAAGGGTATTGCTCTATAATGGCCAATGGGATGCCTGCTCGGCCGTTTGTGAGGACTTAATGAATAACCAGGCTGCAAATGGAACTTACGCTTTGCAGGCCAGCTTTCCAGCTGTCTTCGCCTTTAATAATAAATACAACCCGGAAGTTATATCCGTCCTGGGTTATGCGCAGCCTAACCGTACCTGGAACGACTGGCAGGCTTACGGGCCATTTTTTACCGGGGTCGGTGCCACTGGGGCCAGTAATAACAACCTCGTACCTACCCAGGACCTGGTAGAAAGCTTCCTTACGCTCGATGGTAAGGCTATCACGGACCCCGGATCGGGTTATAATGTGGATGTCAATCCTTACGCAAACAGAGATCCCCGTTTGGGCTATACCCTGGTATATGATCAGTATCAATGGGTAAATAACCTGGGCACCACCCAGACGATTTATATCAAACCGGGTACTGCACCGGATGTGGCTAACAAAAAGAATGAATATGGAAATAACGCCACCTCCTCGGGTTATTACTGGAGAAAATATTTTGACCCTACCGCTCCGGTCGGAACCTTCAATTATGGCGAAGACATCATTATCCAGCGATGGGCCGAGGTCTTACTGATGGAGGCAGAGGCAAAGACGATGCTGGGGCAAATGGATGCAAGCGTATGGGACCTGACGATTAAGCCATTGCGCGTAAGGGCAGGTTTCATCAATCCGCTGGCCTTGAATTATCCCGGTAATACGACCCTGTCTATGACCGACCAGGTCAGGAATGAACGCAGGAGCGAACTGGCATTTGAATCCTTACGCCTGGATGACATCAAAAGATGGAAGATCGCAGAGGTCGTGTTGAATCACCCTCCTGGCAGTGAGGTGCGTGGCGCCAAATTTGCCGCGAACAGCACCGATTTTATAAAATTAGTGGTAAGAACATTCAATCCGGCAAAACACTATTTGTGGCCTATCCCGACAGAAAGCTTACAAACCGACTCAAAATTGACCCAAAATCCCGGATGGTAATTTAGTTTTATTACACATGGAGAGCAGATTGGAATGATTATCATTTTCTGGTCTGCTCTCCTTCTTTATTTTAACCTTGTAATACCGGAATTTTTTTGTAATGCCGGAAATACCTTCTTAACGGGATGAAGAAAAAAAAATCGATCAACGATATTGCTAAAGAGTTGAATGTTGCCATAAGTACGGTTAGCGCCGTATTGAACGGCAAGGCGGAAGAAAGACGGATTAGTCCGGCCATGAGCAGGAAGGTCCTGGAATATACCAGCAAGATCGGCTATAAGCCGAATATGACCGCCCGCAGCCTGCGCACAGGAAAAAGCGATATTATCGGAATGCTGGTAGAAGACATCGCCGATCCATTTTTTTCGAGTATTTCGCGCTCCGTAGAAAAAAACGCTGCTATCCATAATTACCGGTTATTTTATTCAAGCACGGAGAACAATCCCTCCATCGCCAAAAAGCTCATTCGTGCCTTTCGGGACCGCCAGGTAGATGGGTACATCATCGCCCCTCCCCCCGGCATTGAAAAAGAGATCCAGACTCTGATCAATGACGGATTTCCCCTGGTTCTATTCGATCGTTATTTCCCAGATATCCATACCAATAAAGTGACGGTAAATAATTATAAAGGAGCTTTTGATGCCACCATGCATTTACTGGATAGCGGAAGGCAAAATATTACCTTTATTACGCTTAATTCCGAGCAGACCCAAATGGCCGGCAGAATGGAAGGGTACCTGGCAGCGATGAAGGCCAGATTTATTATCCCCCGAACGGAGACCATCGATTATTTGTTGTCTGAAACTATGTTAGTGCAAAGGATAAGAAAAATGCTGGAAGGGCATCCGCAGACAGAGGCTCTTTTTTTTGCAACCAATTACCTGGCCATCAGCGGATTAAAAGCGGTAAAAGAATTAAACCTGGATATTCCTGGTGATGTTGCTTTGGTCGGATTTGACGACAATACGCATTTTAATCTTTTCGCTCCCTCTATTACTTCTGTCGCTCAGCCGATCGATAACATTGCCGCTGAGATCTTACGCATCCTTACCAAACAAATGCATAATAAGGGACAGCAAATTGAAAACGAAGATATTATTCTGAATACAGAACTGATCATCAGAAATTCGTCCTTATGACTAATCCTTTTTTGTAACTAATCATTTTTGTGGCTAATCCTTTTTTAACGATTGCATGAACTGCATGGGTGACATGCCATATTCTTTTTTAAATGCCCTTGAAAAATTGGAACTGCTCTGCATGCCAATCCGATAAGCCACCTCATTCATAGGTAAATTTTCATTGGTCATGATCTGTATGGCTTTTTTCAGACGGATCGTTCTGATAAATTCGGCCACCGACTGATCCGATATACTTTGTATCTTTTGGTATAGTTTGGTACGGCTTATCAATAGCCGGTCGCACAAAAAGTCAACATCCAGATCCGGGTCATGGATATTGTCCCCGATAAGCTGCCCAAGATCATGTAAAAATGCTTTGTCCTTTTCGGAATGGACAAGCTCCGATGCTTCGGACAGATAATCCTTAAGATACCGCTGTTTCAGGTATTCAGCCTGGTCAAAAATATTATGGACAGTCAACAGTAAAAGGTCAATACTCAATGGTTTGGAAAAATAATAGTCGGCGCCCGACTCCATACCTTCAATCTTTGTGTCCAAAGCGTCTTTGGCGGAAAGGATGATAAAGGGAATATGTCTGGTTTCAAATTTTTCCTTGATCAGTCTGCAGAGTTCGATGCCACTCATGCGCGGCATCATTACATCACTGATGATCAGATCAGGGCCTTTTGCGATGGCCATTTCCAAAGCCAAATCTCCATCCTCTGCCTCGTAAACGTAATATTTTTTTTCGAGCGACTGTTTTAAAAACCTGCGTAATTCCGCGTTATCATCCACCAGTAAAATATGTTTTTTTGTCCTGGAAGCCGCCTGCCGGTCTTCTTCTACCGGATCAGGCAAGGTGAATAACAGCGACTTATCCAGGGGCTCAAGCCAGGCCTCCGGGTTGGTTCCCGTGGCCGCGAATTCCGACGGGTCATAATTTTCTTCTCCCCGGGGAATCCCGATTATAATCTCTGTTCCTTCGTTACGCTGGCTGTAAACATAAATATCGCCTTTGTGTAATTGTGTAAGGCTTTTTACCAGGGCTAACCCGATACCGGATCCCAGGTGGTGGGTACCCACGCGGTAATACCGGTTGAATATACTTGCCAGCGACTCAGCGGAAATGCCGATCCCCGTATCGGCAATACGGAAATAAATATAATTTTTCGCGCGGTGCACTTCATTCAATAGCTGAAACCCATTAACAAAAGCCGGTTTGAACCCCGACCTGTCAAAAAAGACGTCGAACTCTATTTTACCTCCGGTGTTGGTATACTTAAATGCGTTGTCCAAAAGATTTAGCAGGATCCTTTCCAGAACCTGGACATCAAATAATTCCAGCGATACAGCGGTATTTTGGTCGTGGGTCCGATCGGTCATTTCAAAGATTATGCCTTTGCTGTCTGCCAGGACCTGAAATTCCCGGGTAAGGCCTTTGCAAAATTCATTTACGGCCAGCGGCTGTACTCTTAGCTTTATGATACTGTCCGAAACCTTTTTAAAATTCATCAGCTCGCCGATTAGATTGACCAGTCTTTTGGCGTTTCTGAACATCAACTGGTAAAGGTTGTCCAGTGCGGAATTCTTATTTTGACCGATCAGGTTTTCCAGCGGGCCCAAAATCAGCGACAGGGGAGTCCGGAATTCATGCGAAATATTCGTGAAAAATGTTAATTGCTGCTGGTACAATTGCTCACGTTGCTGATGGATCTCTTCCTGTCTTTTTTCATTAAATGCATGCAGGTCCAGTTCTCTTTTTAATCTGTACCATCTTGCCTGGTAAATGTAGATCCCCGAAAGGGCCGAGAGTATGAGTAATGCATAGATTATTTTTGCCGGGGTCGATCGCCACCAGGGAGGGGTAAGGATAATTATCGTTTCTGCCCGGTCTTTGCTCCATATTCCGTCATTATTCGTTGCCTCGACGATAAAGGTATGTCTTCCATAGTCCAGGTTGCTGTATGCTGCGACAGGGTTTTTGCCATCGGTATATTTCCAGTCCTTATCAATACCGGTAAGTTGATAGCGGTATTGGCATTTCAATTGATTCGCAAAATGCATGGAAGAAAAAAAGATGGCGAAATTGTTCTGCCTGTAGTTCAACCTCAGCTCTTTACCGGAGCCGATGGTCCCGCTAATGGCATTTTCGGGTGAATTTACGTTTTCATAGTGAGGTGCCATATCGTTGATCAGGATATCGGTCAGCATGGGTCGAGCAGCAATTCCGTTTGGTTTTACCTGACCGGGATAGAAATAGTTAAGCCCGTTGATCCCACCAAAATAAAGCCTTCCATCTGCTCCTTTGTAGGAGGCGCCTACTTTAAAACTATTACCCTGCAGGCCATCGTTTTTATCATACTTTATCAATTTTCCGGTTAACGGTTCGAAACATTCCAGACCGGTGCCGCCTATCCATATCTTGCCGTCGTTGTCAATTTCAAGACCTTCCACATCGTCTAAGATTCCTGCAAGGCCCGTAAAAGAACGGAGAGTGCTGGAACTGTCTTTTGTGTTTAATGCCAATCGATTCAATCCGCCGCCGATAGTCCCGATCCAATAGGTACTGTCATCCTGCCTGGAAACCGGGTAGGTATAATTGGAGCTCAGCGAATTAGGTTTCCCGGATGCCTGGTAACTGAATGTCCTGGTTATGTTGCCTTGGTCATCGATAATAACATGTTTCAAACCCTGTGTACTGGAAATAAATAGTTCCGGCCTTTTTTTATCAGCCAGGATAAAATACCCTTCACCGTAGTACTTTACATGAAAAATGTTTTGTTTGTCCTTCCAAATGACCCCGCATTTGTCAATATGGTTACCAAACCAGATATTTCCATAACAATCCCTGGCGAGGGTTTCGATCCCATAGGCGGGGAAGGAATCGTAACCCGGAGGTCTCCATAATTTTTTCCTGTCAGGCTGTAATATCACGATGCCTGAGGCGGTACCGATCCATAAATTATGGTCTTCATCCATCGTCAGCGATGTTACGGCATCGCTAATTAATTTAACGGGGGAATTAGTTGAATAATAACCCGCAAATTTTTGTGTCTTTATATTATACCGGTTCAGCCCATTCGCCTGGGTACCGATCCAAAGGTCTTCCCCATCTTCCAATATGGAACGTATATGATTCCCGCTCAATGAATTGGGATCTTCAGGGATATGCTGGAGAGTATAAAAAGGTTTCTCATTCAAATCGCAATAGTTGACCCCGCCACCAAAAGTGCAAACCCACAGACATTGTGAACGGTCAACAAGAATCCGGGTTATTGAACGGGAGTTCAGGCTATGTTCATCGTTTTTCCGGGTTATGGTCTGGATAAAATTCAGATTGCTGTCGAGTCTGTACAAAACGGTTCCGGCATTTAACCAATATCCGGAATTTGTACCTTGAATAATGCTCTTTACAACCGTATGGTTATCAAAAGTATATTGCTTCCCGGCCAGAAGAGGCTGATTTGCCGGTGAATCTATGCCTCCGGATCCTAAGCTTACCTGATAAAGGATGTTCCGGGCCAGGAGGAGCAGGTGATTGGTTTTGTCAAAATAGAGACCGGAAACTTCGTTCGAAAGAAGACCCTTTACCGGTATGTTCGTAAAGCTGCCCTCTTTGTCCAGTTTCCAAACCCCTTTATTACCGGATAAGTAAATGGTTCCATCGTGACCGGCAACCATGTCTGAAAATCGAATACCAGGAGGTAGGTTCAGATTTTGCTTCTCCAGCTCATGCTGCCGGATCGTGTATTTTCTTAGCCGGCTGCCTGAAAGCCCATAAACCCCGTTTCCCGGAAGTTGGATTATTTTCCAGAAACCCGGGTTTCCAGGATCTTTGGGATCCTTATAGTCAATGTATTTTTCTGTCCGGGTGTCAAAACGTTGTAATCCCTCCTCGGTACTCAGCCAGATATCGCCGGATTCATCCGGGTAAAGACATACCAATCGATTCCGAAAGGCATTGTTCAGCGGGACATTTCTATTGTAATATTTTTTTACGGCAAAACCATCATATCTGTCCAATCCATAAAAGGTGGCAACCCAGATAAATCCCCGGTTATCCTGAACAATGTCATTTGCATCCGTGTGGGACAAACCATTGTCAACTGTCAGGTAATTAAACTTATACGGGAAAGACTGAGCCCAAATAATACCGTGGGATAAACAATTGGCCAGGAAAAAGAGAAAAAAGATTTTTAAGCAGCCGCTTTTTTTCAATCAGATCAGATTTTTATTTAGCGAATCAGGAGCGGTTAGTTCATCAAGGATAAATATACAATATTGGTCTTGCTATCGGATCACAGGTTGGCGTTTTTGTCAATAAATCTGAAAAATCTGGCTATTGGCAAAACAAGGGGCCTACTTACCCCCTAATTTATACCTAATAACAAAAAAAATGTACGATTTGTCAAAAAATCGGGACGTTTAGGAATCAAGCTAAATCGATTTAACAGTTTATTTGGGGCAACGATTCAATGACTCAAAAGGGCATTAAATGTTGCTAAAATGAAAAATATTATACAATACCTATCCGCTTACAATCATCCTGGCGATGAAGAATTGGTGGCTCTTTCCGGCATACGCCCCGGTGATTTCGAGGAGATCTATCACCGCTATTATCCATTATTGCTGAATATTGCCCGAAAAAAGCTCAATAGCAGGGCCGTTGCGGAAGATTTAGTACAGGAGGTCTTTGTCTCCCTTTACCAACGCCGGGAATACGTCGAGTTTAAGGTATCCGTCAACTCCTATCTGAGCCGGGCGATACGGTTCAAGATCTTTAATGAATACAGGGCAGAAAATGTCCGTTTGAAATATAGCAAAAACGATTTTTCAAGCCCTGTTTGCAAAAACGATTTTTCATCCATCGAGATGAAGGAGCTGGCTCAAAAAATAGAAAATTTGTACAATCGGCTGCCCGAAAGATGCCGTGAGGTATTTTTTCTTAGCCGAAATGGCGGATTTTCGCGAAAGGATATTTCAGATAAGCTCCAGATATCCATTAGTACGGTAGAGAAACATATTAGCAAAGCGTTGAAGATATTCAGAGAGGGGCTTTGTGAATATACTTCCGTGGCCCATGCCTTTAATGAGGACTAATGATTTAATGCTATACTATTTTATATAATAAAAATAAATAATAAAAATGGATAATAAACAATTTCGAAGTTGCCAGCTTACTCTATGGGTGTTGTTGTGTTTTGGTATGCGATCTTTTGCCCAAGGCGGGAATTCGGATACCCTGCATCCGCTGGCTCCGGATCTATTACCAGGAAAGGGAGTCGGGCAATTCGATTTCTTTTATGCCGGCGAAGCCAAATCACGTAACATGTATATTTTTCGAAATGGCAAAATAACCTGGTCCTATATCGATACGGTGGGTAAGGGTGAAATAAGCGATGCCGTATGGATGGCCAACGGCAATGTATTGTTCGCCCACCAGTTCGGTGTTACGTTAATCGATCGCGACAAAAAAGTGCTTTGGAACTACGACGCCCCGGAGGGTTTCGAAACACATACTGCCCAGCTCATCGGTAAAGATCATGTAGTGTTCGTTCAAAACGGGAACCCGGCATCAGTTATAGTAATGAATATCCCGGCCAACAAGATCGTAAGACAATTCAAACTGCCCTTCAAAAGCGGTACGCATGGACAGATCAGACATGCCAGGCTGACGGAAAGCGGAACGCTGCTGGTGGCGCATATGGATCTGGGCAAGGTTTGTGAATACGATATAAATGGTAATGAATTGCTTTCGATCGACGTACCCAGCGTCTGGTCTGCCGTTCCACTGAAGAACGGAAATATTTTGGTGGCCAGCAACCAGGACTTTGTCCGGGAAATTACCCGTGCAGGAAAGGTCGTTTGGGACTTTGCCTTAGCGGATCTTCCCGGCTATACCATAAAAAACCCCCAGTTGGCCCTGCGCCTTTCCAATGGGAATACCCTGATCAATAACTGGTTTAATCAGTGGAATAATAAATTCGATGCCGGTCATATGCCGGTACAGGCCATTGAAGTAACGCCTGACAAAAAAGTGGTATGGGCACTTCGTTCATGGACCGAACCGTTGAATCTTGGTCCCTCGACTACTATCCAAATGCTGGATGATGCAGGGAGTTCGATGCAGCATGTTCACTTTGGTGATATAAAATAAGGAGGAACCGGGACATATGGGTAAATATTTGCACGTTTTACCAGATATATGCTAAAATTGTAGGAAAGCAAGGCCGCATAGCCGGGGCGGGATTTTTGCTTAATTGGTCATTATGGATAATGAATATAAAGATTTCCCGATACTGATCGTGGACGATGATAAAGACCTTTGCAGTCTTTTATGTGTAGGATTGAACCAGTATCCCGTTCATACGGAAAGTAATTTGTCGGCTGCTTATTCTTTTATAGCCGGGCATAAGGTTTCACTTATTTTCCTGGACAATAG
Organism: Flavitalea flava; assembly: GCF_054461575.1. Lineage (NCBI taxonomy): Bacteria > Pseudomonadati > Bacteroidota > Chitinophagia > Chitinophagales > Chitinophagaceae > Flavitalea > Flavitalea flava. Next base: position 1,211 of record NZ_JBTLQH010000061.1, on the reverse strand, counting down.
TCTTCCGGATGGAAAAGGGATCAATTTTATTAAGGAAGTTACGGGACAGGACCCCAATATAAAAATCGTCATTATGACTGCAGACCAGTCCCCGGAGCTGAAGGAAAATGCTATCGGAGAAGGCGCTTCTGTGTTTATCGCCAAGCCTTTTAACCTCGCCGTCATTAAAAATATCGCCGAAGATATTTTTAAAAATCGCCCGGCTGCCTGAAATTAATTTTTTATACATTTACGGCGTATGAAAAATTTTCTTATTTGCATTTGTATATTTCTTGCTTCAGCCATCAGACTGGTTGCTCAGCAGAACCCGGTCATTGACGGTTGGTATGCCGATCCGGAAGGCATTAAATACAAGAATACTTACTGGATCTTCCCCACCTACTCGGCTCCTTATCAGGACCAGGTCTTTTTTGATGCATTTTCCTCAACAGATAGGAAGACATGGGTAAAACATCCTCAGGTCCTGGATACTTCCTCCGTGAAGTGGGCGAAAAAGGCGATGTGGGCTCCTGCCGTATTGGAAAAGGGAGGCAGGTATTTTTTGTTTTTTGGGGCTAATGATGCACATAAAGGAGAAATCGGAGGGATAGGTGTCGCAGTGGCGCCGGCACCTCAGGGCCCGTATAAAGACCTGTTGGGAAAACCACTTATTAACGAGATCGTAAATGGAGCACAGCCCATCGATCAATTTGTATTTAAAGATAAGGATGGTTCATATTATATGTATTATGGAGGCTGGGGCCATTGTAATGTCGTAAAACTGAAAGCAAATTTCAGCGGGATCGAATCTTTCCCGGATGGTACTTTATACAAGGAGATTACCCCAAAAGGATATGTGGAAGGGCCTTATATGTTTTTAAAGAACGGCTTGTACTATTTTATGTGGTCCGAAGGAGGGTGGGGCGGCCCTGATTATAAGGTTGCTTATGCCATGTCGTCTTCTCCGCTGGGGCCGTTCACTAGGTTGGCTACCGTATTGGAGCAGGATCCAAAGGTGGCGACAGGCGCTGGTCATCACTCTGTGATCCATTCCCTCCAGGATAATAAATATTATATTGTTTATCACCGGCGACCTCTGGAGGAGACAGATGCCAATCACAGGGTGGTTTGTATCGATGAAATGCATTTTGACAAGGATGGTCATATTTTGCCGGTGAAAATGACGATCGGTCGTTCTTCATCCCCCGACTAAAGTGGTTACGATTATTCCT
>NZ_JBTLQH010000060.1:0-35927 GCF_054461575.1 Flavitalea flava | reverse complement strand
GCCTTAGGCATCAAAAGGGAATCAAGGTCGATAGGCTATTCCGCCCAAAAGGTGACAGGCGCCGATATTACCCAGGCGAGCCCTCCGGATCTGGCAACAGGTTTAATGGGCAAATCCGCCGGTCTAAACATTACGGCCTCCAACGGGGTGCAGGGTAACTCTCAACGGATCGTAATCCGGGGAAATAACAGCATATTAGGCAGTAACCAGCCCTTGCTGGTCATAGATGGAATACAGGTCCAGAACGACCCCGTAGGCGGTCAGCAATCATCCCTGTCAACTCCCACCAATGGAGCGAATGGACCCAGTAGCGACCTGGTTAGCCCTAAAGACTGGGGCTCCTATATGAATTTTCTGAATGGGGACGATGTCCAGGATGTTACAGTCCTAAAAGGCGCCACTGCTGCCGCTTTATATGGGGCCAGGGGCTCCAACGGGGTGATCCTGATTACTACCAAAAAGGGAGGCAAAAGGCCGGGATTGGGCCTTGATTATAATGTATCAAGTTTATTTACCAACCCCTATCGTTACCAGGATGTACAGAATTCTTATGGTTATGGTGGTGCCAATGCCCTATGGTCGGCTGACGCTCCATTTCCCAAGACAGCTGGGGGCGACTTGCGGTATCCAGGTAATTATCCCTGGGACGGTACACCCGTTGGTAAAGAATTTGAAGGGGCCGGAGCTATTCCGGGAGGTTATTCCACCTGGGATGTTTTCAGCTGGTATGGACCCGGTGCATCCTGGGGCCATAAACTGGATGGTACGGAGATTACCTGGTGGGATGGTGTAAAACGTAAATGGGATCCGCAGCCGGATAACCGGAAAGCATTTTTCCGGACCGGGAATACGACGACGCATAATTTGTCCTTCAACAGCGGCGGAGATTTTGGAAGCGTCCGTGTTGGATTTACGCGCCAGGATAATACCGCTATCCTTAAAAATAGTAATTACAACCAGAACAATATTAACCTGGGCTCCAGTCTTAACCTGTCAAAAAAATTAAAGGCTGAGGTATCCGTTAGTTATACCAACTATAACCGGTTGAACGTACCGGATGTAGCCAACGATTACGGGTGGACGAATTTTATGATCTATTCCATGTCAAGGGACTACAAACCGCTGGAATTTAATTCCTACAAAAATGCCGATGGCAGCAAGAACGATTTCAGCCAAACCGGGGCATTTGGTTTTTATCCCTATCAGAACAATTATAACAACAGTCTTTTCTGGCACCTGAAAGAACAGAACCAACGGCTTACCCGCAATCAGCTCCTGGGTTCCGTCAAATTATCGGCAGATATTACGCCTTGGCTGAACATAACCGGCCGTTCTTCCATTAACTACGCTAACACGGGTATAGAAAGCAAATACTCCCCGATCGATGCAGCCGGCGTAAAAGGACAATATGGCATTGAGAATATCAACAACAGCGATGTGAACCTGGAGCTTTTCACAACCCTGCACAAAGAAAAATTGTTCGGTTCAAAATTCAATGGAAGTTTACTCGTAGGCAATAGTGCCCTCAAGAGCCGGATGTATGATAACAATGCCTGGAACAGCGGTGAACCGAATGCTACCTATGGGAAGGCAAGCACCGATCCCTGGACGATCCCGTTCCGTTATTTTTTATCCAATACCACCAACCCGACCGGAATACCTGCACCTGTGGAAGTTTGGAACAACTATAACCTGAATTCCATGTTTGGCATACTGGATCTGTCTTATGACAATTATCTGTTTTTACAGGTAACGGGTCGAAATGACTGGTCTTCAACTTTACCGATCAAAACGGCATCGTATTTCTTCCCATCGGCAAGTCTGAGTTATGTGTTTACAGAAAACATCAAAGCATTCCGGGATATAAACTGGCTGAGTTACGGAAAACTGAAGGTCTCGGCAGCTAAAAGTGCTAATGGGGCGCCGCCTTATGCATCTACCTATACCTATCAGTCTACCGTGATATCGAATCCGTTGAATGCGAATCCTCCCTCTTCTTTTGGCGGCCAGCCGGTGCGGGCCTATCTGGACAAATTACCTCCAGCCGAATTCCTGGTTCCTCAACGGAACACTTCTTATGAGCTAGGCCTGGAAGCAGGTCTGTGGAACAACCGGGTAAATGTTGAATTCACCTATTACCAGACCAAGGCAACTTCCCAGATCCTGAACAGTAATCTGCCTTGGTCTTCAGGCGCTGGCGGAGTAACCTTTAATACGGGAGAACTTTCCAATAAAGGCATCGAATTTATCGTTCGGGCAACGGCAATCCAGACCAGGAGTTTCCGCTGGGATGTAACCTTGAACGGCGCACACAACCAGAATAAAGTGATCTCCCTCGCCAAAGGTATCGACCAGTTCCCGCTGCAGGATCTCTGGGGTACCAATGGTGTACAGATGTATGTGAAGGCTGGTCAGAATTATGGAACCATTTACGGGTATGATTATACGTACCTGAATGGCAAAAAAGTAGTAAAAAGAGTTCTTGATCAATCCAATCCCAACACGGTTGTAGGAACTCAGTATGTAACGACCGCCGATCCTGTTCCAATAGGCAATGCAACTCCCAAATTAACGGGTGGCCTGGGAAATACTTTCCGGTATAAGAATTTCAGCCTGTACTTTTTAACCGATTTCAAACTTGGCGGACAGATCTTCTCGGCTGATTACTCGGCAGCTATGGGGGAAGGACTTGCTCCTGAAACCCTTAAAGAAAGAAATGGCGGCGGATTACCTTTTACCTATGCCGACAATTCCAAAGGCAATCATGGGGTGATCCTGGACGGGGTATTTTCCGACGGAAAACCTAATACGGATGTGGTGCATTATATGTGGAAATATGCGGGACAATATGAAGCCTGGTCGAATGTGAATATGCCTCGCAGCAATTCCATCTTTACCAACTCCTGGGTCAAATTGAGAGAACTTACATTTACCTACAGCATTCCGGATAAGATCATTAAAAAGACCAGGGTATTGCAAGGCCTTGATATCTCCCTGATCGGTCGCAACCTGTTCTACTTCTACTCTTCCCTGCCCGATCACCTGAACCCGGAGGCCATCAATGGTATTGGCAACGGGCAAGGCGTGCAGTGGTCAGAATTTCCGGGTACCCGCGATCTGGGTTTTTCATTAAAAGTCAAACTTTAACCCTTTAAATCTAGCACTGTGAAATACATTATAAATAATACGGGAAGGCTTATTATTTTTATGGCGCTGCTGATTTCAGGCGGCTGTACCAAGAACTTTGAATCCATCAATACTCCCCCGGAAGGAGCGACGGACGTGTCTACACCGGCCCTTTTCAATGGGATCATCAGTTCTTTGCCCGTCACTCCGGGTGAATATTCGGTCCTCGATTCCTGGATCTATCCCATTACCCAACAGGGAATCGTCACCTCAGGGGCATACCCTTATGATAATGCCAAAAGCGCGTTGTGGACGAATTATTATAAGACCATGGCCAGCTACAGGTTGATACAGACCCGGATAAGCGCTGCTGCCGATTCCTCGACCATGAAGAATCTTTCTGCCATGCTGAAGACGATCATGGCCTATAAGACCTTCAAGGTCACCAATTACTACGGCGATATGCCTTATTTCAAGGCCGGATATGCCCCGCTGGATGGCGCAGTTGGGTACAAGGTCCCCTATGACAAACAGGCTGATATCTATACGGCCATCCTGACCGATCTGAAATGGGCTCTGGATAATTTCAGTACGGACCCTGCGCAATATTCGGTAGGGAGTTCCGAGACCTTTTTTCAGAACGATATATCGAAATGGACTTCCTTTGCCAATAGTTTGCGTTTGTATGTTGCCGTTACTATGTACGATAAGAACAATACGCTTGCGGCTTCCCATATTACAGAAGCCCTTGGCAAACCTTTGCTGGCGGACGGGCAGGATGTCGGCTTATGGCCTTCCAATATTCCCGGGTTGCAGTTCCAATGGAGGCAATGGGGTTTCTCCTCCAACTGTTATCTGCGGCTGGGCACTACCATGTGGAACCTGATGTCCGCCAATAACAGCACGGACGGAAGCGGTATTTTCGATCCCCGCTGTACCATTTTTTACGAACCGAATAATGCCGGGGATTGGGTGCCTTATCCGCAAAACCCGACAACTTCCACGCCGAACGAAGGCGGAACTCCGTATAGCACCGACCGCTTTACCACCTGGACTAAAAAAGGAGTGGCCTGTATCTACTCGCCTTTTAACCTGTATTTTGAGCAGGATCTGACCTATATTCCGGAATTGATGCTAACGGCCGCCCAGGTGCATTTCTTAAAAGCCGAGATCTATAACAGGGGGTTGGGAACGACGGCAGATGCTGCACACGCTCAAACAGAATATAACGCAGGGGTGACCGCGTCCGTCAACATGTGGAAGAGCATTGCCTTCAACTGTCCGACATGGACTGTTAATAAGCCCGCTTCAGCAACGGCTTCTCCCGCCGAATTAACAGCTTTATTAACTAACCCGGTTGTTGCTTATGATCTCGTGAATGCAGACAATGCGTTAAAACAGATTTATGCGCAGCTCTGGATAGATCAATACAGGCAGCCGGGAGAGGCATGGACTCTGCTTAGAAGGACCGGTGGATTGACGCCTATGTCACCGGATAATGCACAATACTATGCCAGTAATTTCGGCACTTACAACCGGTTCGTTTATCCCGATGATGAAGCGAGCTATAACCGGGATAACTGGAAGGTGGCGACCGGTGGAAACGATTTGAATACCAACAAGATCTGGATCGCTAAATAAGATCGGATAACAGGAGAAAAAAATCGGGCTGCATTTAATGCAGCCCGATTTTTTATATCCCGATTTTTATACCCGGTTTACAAATTGTCATATACATAAAGAGGATCGATATTTGAATTGGCGCCCATTTCAAAGACCGGTTTGATCATGCCGTCTTTTAGCCCGTATACCCAGCCATGCAGCTGCGGCCGTTGTTCATTTTTCCAGGCTCTTTGGATAATGGAGGTCTTGGCCAGGTGCAATACCTGTTCCATGACATTCAGCTCAGTCAGGCGGTCTGCCCTTTTTTCAAAATCCTCGATGGCTTCCAGTTCTGGCCGGTTGTGCCGGTAAACATCCTTGATATTCCGCAGCCACATATTCAATACCTGTTTGTAATCGTGGTTGGTCATAGCTGCCTTGATCCCTCCGCAGCCATAATGTCCGCAGACGATGACATGGTTGACTTTAAGATGGGTTACGGCATATTCCAGAACGCTCAACAGGTTCACATCCGTATGGATGACCATATTGGCGATATTACGGTGTACGAATATTTCTCCCGGCTGGGTGCCGGTGATCTCATTGGCGGGGACCCGGCTGTCGCTGCAACCGATCCATAAAAATTCAGGGGTCTGCAAATGCGCGAGGCGCTCGAAGTACCCCGGGTCGTCGGCTTTTTTTTCAGCCGCCCAGGCTTTATTTTCCAATAATAGTTTATCTATAGGAAACATGGTATTGATTTTAATTGTTACAAAAATAAGTGAACATTTGCCGGCGCCATGCTAATTTATTAATAAATAGCATCTCCGGCTGAGGTCTATGCAGCGCGGCCATTTAGTTGTTCCTGTTCATTGATCAGCTGGTGCAGGGATTTAAAACCACTTTTTTTGACCTCTACCCTGATGTTTTTCAAATGGGCATGCCGCAGGAATTCATTCAGCAGGTCGATGACGTCCTTGTCGATGAAATCGGCCCGGGTCGTATCGATCAGAACAAAAGAATCCGGTGGAACGGATTCCAGCTTGTCTTTCACGATCGGCTTATTCAGGAAAGAAACGTCCTTGCGGAACCGCACCAGGTATTTGTTATCATCATGAACAACCATTACGGCCGATTGGAAGTTGCTCCGGATCAGGAAGAACAACGCAACACCCATACCGATCAGGATCCCGATCAGCAGGTCGGTCAACAGGATGGCCAGGATGGTCACAATGAAAGGAATAAGCTGGTCCCAGCCTTTCCGGTGAAACTCCTTGAATAAAGCGGGCTTGGCCAGTTTATAGCCGGTAGCGATCAGGATGGCCGCCAGGGCGCTCAAAGGGATCATATTCAGCAAACCGGGGATAAAAAGGACACTGAGTAACAGGAACAGCCCATGGAACATGGTAGACAAACGGCTTTTCGCTCCTGCATTCAGATTAGCCGAGCTGCGAACGATCACAGACGTTATCGGAAGACCACCCAGAAGACCGGAAATCAGATTGCCTACTCCCTGTGCCTTTAATTCCCTGTTGGTGGGCGTGTGGCGGTTATAGGGATCCAGTTTGTCGATTGCTTCGATACTGAGCAGGGTTTCCAGGCTGGCGACCAGGGCAATGGTTAACCCGGTGATCCAGACATGATAATTGCCCAGGTACTCCCATTTTGGAAAGCGGACCAGATCAGAAGCCGCCGAAAGGCTTTGAACCACCGGCAGGGAGACCAGATGCTGGGGGTCAATGGCAAAGACGCCTCCTGAGCTGCTGAGGAATTTATTTAACAGGATGCCTCCGGCAACAACGACTAAGGGTCCGGGTATATAAGTGAATATTTTCTTTGTCTTAAAGAATTTCTGATCCCAGAGAAACAGGACGACGAGGGACAGTACACCGATCAGGATGGCACCGGGAGAGAGATAATTTAACGAATAGATCAGCCCCGAAAAAGTGTTTTCCTGATCGATCTGAATAAAGGCTTCATCGCCCTGAAAATCTTTGTCATAACCAACCAAATGAGGCAACTGCTTGAGAATGAGAATGATACCAATAGCGGCCAGCATCCCTCGAATGACGGAGTTAGGCACAAAATTGCCAAGCACCCCAGCCTTGATAAATCCGAAGACGATCTGGAGGATACCTGCGATCACCACAGATAACAGGAAAGCCTCGAAAACGGGCATTTTCCCGATAGCCACGGCCACTACAGCCGTAAGACCGGCTGCCGGACCGCTTACGCTCAGGTTGGAACCGCTAAGCGCACCAATAACCAGCCCTCCGATGACTCCGGCGATAATACCGGAGAATAAGGGGGCATTTGAGCCCAGGGCCACCCCCAAACAAAGGGGTAAGGCTACCAGGAATACGACAACGGCTGCGGGAATATCGGCCGCAGTATTTTGAAACAATTTTTTAGACGCGCTCATAAATTTATCTCTTTAAGGAGTTCTTGTGGTGGTAAACGGGACCTCTTCTATCCGTGGTCTCTGCTAACCGGGATCTCTGCTGTCCGGGATCAATGCTATCATGGCACAGACGTATTTCAGTGTGTTCTCCCACGGTCTTAACCGCAAAGAATAACTACACATAACAGATATACGCGCTGGCAAGAGCCGGTATCGGCCAATAAATGATCGGAAAAATGTTCTGAATAAAATAAATCAGGAAGGGTCAACAATTGGGCGGAGGGGTGGTGATATCGTCTGCGTGCCGGCCTTTCAGTTCTTCGGAACGGGCATGACCCGATGAAAGGGAGCCCAATAATATGGATTGGACGAGGGTCGGATAATAAACGGGCAAAAATTGTTTGTGCAGTTCATCTCCGTTACGGTTCGATTTACCCGTATCTCCGGTATGAACGATCTCTTCGGTCATTTGTCCGCCCAGCAACCATTTCACCGTTTGTTTCAACGGCAAAAGCTGTATGCATAATACGAGCAAAAGAAAAACCGATATGATCTTGCGAATTCTCAAAGTGTGGCAAATTTAGCTAACAATCAAGAGAATAGGAAACACCGGACCCCTATTTTAACAAAATAGTAATGAAGCCCCGTAACTGTTTAGTTATGGGGCTTCATTACTATTGGGAAGTTTATGTAAATTTCTATAAAGTTGTTTAAATGTTCAATCCGCCGCAGGCGCTGATCACCTGTCCGGTGATATAGGAACTCAGATCGCTGGCCAGGAAAAGGGTGGTATTGGCGATCTCTTCGGCGGTGCCGAAACGTCCCAGGGGAATCTTTTCCAGGAAGGCTTTCGAGGCATCTCCGTCCTTCAGGTAATGGGTCATGTCCGTTTCGATAAAACCGGGAGCGATCGCATTGCATCGGATATTCCGGCTGCCTAATTCCTGGGCGATGGACTTGGTGAAGCCAATAATGCCTGCTTTGGAGGCGGCATAGCTGCTTTGTCCGGCATTTCCGCGGACCCCAACGATCGAACTCATATTGATGATCGAGCCCTTTTTAGCCTTCATCATGGGCCGGATTACCTGTTTGGTCATATTATAGACGCTCTTCAGGTTTACATTGATCACTTCGTCCCATTGTTCGGGTGTCAGACGCAGTAACAAATTGTCCTTGGAGATCCCGGCATTGTTTACGCAAATATCCACCGTCCCGAATTCTTTTACGACATCATTCACCAGGGCTTCACTCTCTGCATAGACGCCGGCATTACTTTTATATCCTTTGGCTTTTACGCCCATCCCTTTCAATTTCTCTTCCAGCGCCTTTGCCTTTTCTTCGCTGCTCAGGTAGGTAAAAACGATATTGGCGCCCTGCTCCGCCAATTTAAGGGCAATGGCTTCCCCGATCCCACGGCTTGCGCCGGTAACAATGGCCAGTTTATTTTCCAGTAACTTCATTTTTTTACTTTTTAGGGTTGTTCCAGGTACTATTATTAGATTTAAATGCCGTCAAATATATAAACTCATGCGCTTGTTGGTGAAAAAATATATTTATTTGTGTTTCTTTTGCAACCTATGGCCTTTTCCCGACACTTAAAAACAAAGATCCTGACCCTTTTTGCGGTCGAAACGCTTTGTGTAACCTATTTTTTAAAGATTCCCGGCGGCACACCCTTCTTTTCCATTCTCTATTTTATTTCCGGTATCTGTATCAGCTTTTTTCTGTTAGCGGCTCCTGAATTAAAAATTCCCCGGTTGGGATGGAGCAAAGAGAACCGGCGGCTGAATCTTTACCGCCTTGTAATATGCGGTCTGCTGGGGCTCGTCATGTATAATCTCTGTCTGCTCTGGTTCGATGAGATTCCCCTGGATATTAATTACGCGGATATGCTGCCTATAATAAAGGTGATGGGTCAGCGCTTTGCCGGAGGGCATTCCAGACAGGTCTATGACCTGATACCCTGGATTTGGAACGGCGTTCAGCCTATCTACCTGCCGGCCATGTGGCTGCCATTCGTTCCTGCCGTTGTATTGGACCTCGATCTGCGCTGGATCACTGTTGCCGGTTTGTTTTTTTCCTGCAGTATTTTTATATTCCTTTATCGTCCGCAGCGGAGCAGTTACCGGTCTTTTTTTCTGGGGGTAATCGCCTTCCTGCTGTTCTGGTGGATATTTGCCGATGACACACCGGGCGTGATCACGGTGTCCGAGGAAGGATTGGTTATTGCCTATTACGTGCTGCTGGTATTATCCCTTTTGACCGGGAATGCTCTTCTGATCGGGATTGCGGCCTCTCTTTGCATGCTGAGCAGGTATGCCCTGGTAGGATGGATACCGGCCTACGTGCTTTTTTTGGTATTAAACCGGAAATGGAAACAATCGGCCATTTTTATCTTTACCGGCCTGGCCTGTTTTGTCCTGTTATTTCTGCTCCCCGTAGGCTGGCCGACATTCATGCGGCTGGCGAAACTACCCGCCGATTATGTTCAGTTTGCGGCTGTTGTCTGGGAGGACAGTCCTAATGTATTTTCAACGGGGTCGGGCCTGGCCTGGCTCTTCGGTCCGAAAAGGATCAGGCTGCTGCATACCCTGCTTATCGCCCTTAGTTTCCTGGTTCCGCTCGCGGGTATGCTGTATTGTTATTTCAGGAATAAAACAAAAAAGATGGCTAATATACCCATCGCCATCCTGAAGCTCACTCTGGTCTTTTTTTATAGTTTTATAGATGTTCCTTACCTGTACCTGTTCTATACCTCGTCTTTTGTAAGCCTGATCCTGATCACGCTGGTGATCCAGGTTGGAGAGGTTGAGACGAATTCATAAAAAGAGAACGGATCTCATCGATATATTTCCGGTCGTTGGACAGACGGGGGACTTTGTGCTGACCCCCTAATTTTCCTTTGCTTTTCAGCCAGGTGGTAAAGACTCCCTTTTCCAATACGTGCATGACAGGCATGCTGAGGGCAATATTTTTATATCGTTTGGCTTCGTAATCGCTGTTGATGCTTTGTAAGGCTTTGTCCAGCTCAAAAACGAACTGATCCCGGTTGACAGGTTCCTTTTCGAATTCAACCAGCCATTCGTGGGCTCCGTTCCCTTTATCACTGAAATAAACGGGAGCTGCCGTATAATCGTTGACAACGGCCCCGGTCTTTTCGCAGGCAATGGCAATGGCCTTATCTGAATTATCTACGATCACTTCCTCTCCGAAAGCATTGATAAAATGTTTCAGGCGGCCCGTTACCTTAATGCGGAATGGAGCCTTGGAAGTGAACTGGATCGTATCTCCCAGCAGGTATCTCCACAATCCCCCATTGGTATTGACGACCAGCGCGTAATTTTTCCCCAGTTCAATCTCCTGGAGACCTATGGTTTCCGGGTTGGGTTTGCCATATTCTTCCACCGGCATAAACTCCATAAAAATCCCGTGATCCAGGAACAGTAGCATACCATCGTCATGGGGACTGGCCTGAGCGGCGAAAAACCCTTCGCTGGCATTATAGAGATCGAGATAATAGATCTCTTTTCCAATGAGTTTGGTGAATTGTTCCTTATAGGGAGTGAAGGAAACCCCGCCATGGATATATAATTCGAGAGAAGGCCAGACCTCGGCCAGACAGCTTTTACCGGTGATCTCCAGAATCCGCTTGATCAGGATCAGGGTCCAGGTAGGTACTCCGGAAAGAGAGGTGACATTCTCGGCAATGGTATTACGGGCAAGCCTTTCGATCTTATCTTCCCATTCATCCAGGAGCGCAATACTCAATTCCGGGGTCCGCAGCCAATGTCCCCAGAAAGGGGAATTTTGTAAAAGAACGGCGCTCAGATCTCCGTAATGGACATCATCATTAACCTGGTTGATGGTATGGCTGCCACCGATGACCAGCCCTTTTCCCGTCAGCAGGTCCGAATCAGGGTTAAAATTATAATATAAGGCCAGTACATCTTTGGCGCCCTGGTAATGCCCATCCTGGAGGCTTTCTTCACTTACCGGGATGAATTTACTTTTATCGCTTGTCGTACCGCTGCTCTTGGCAAACCAATTGATCGGTGTGTTCCATAAGATATTCTGCTCCCCGTTCATGGTGCGCTGAATATAAGGCTTGAGGTCGTCATACTCATGAATGGGAACGGCCTGTTTAAATTCCCGGATAGAAAAGATTTTGGAAAAATTATATTTCCGGCCGAATTCCGTGTATTGGGCGGATGTAACCAGGTGTTGCAATACTTCGCGTTGCACGGCAACCGGATTTTCCATCCATTGCTCGATGTGCCACAGGCGAAACCTGGCTAATCTTGATATGGCCGGGCTTAAAAATTTCATCCGTTGGTAGTAATTGTTACAGGCAAATTATGCCCCCGTACACCAGGGGAAGGTCTTGCACCGGCAAATTAAAGAATAAAATCGGAGATCAGGCTTCTGCCTCTTTAGGTTGGGATTCTTCTCCTTGTTTTTTGGCTTCTTCATACAGATAATCCTTACGTTTCAACTCGAAGTTCCGTCCCAGGTAAAGACGTCTTACCTGCTCATCTTCTGCCAGTTCTTCAGCGCTCCCGTGTTTGAAGATTTTTCCGTCGATAAGGAGATAGGCCCGGTCACAGATGGAAAGGGTCTCATTTACGTTATGGTCGGTGATCAGAATACCGATATTCCTGTATTTCAGACGGGCCACTACGGATTGGATATCTTCCACGGCAATGGGGTCGACTCCGGCAAAGGGTTCGTCCAATAAAATGAATTTGGGGTCAACGGCCAGTGCCCTGGCTATTTCCGTTCTTCTTCTCTCCCCTCCGCTCAGGGAATCTCCGTTATTCTTGCGCACATGATGCAAATGGAATTCATCCAGTAATTCCTCAAGTTTTTTGCGTTGTTCCCCCCTTGTCAGCTTGGTCATTTCCAGGATAGCCTTCAGGTTGTCTTCCACACTTAGTTTCCGGAATACCGATGCTTCCTGTGGCAGATAGCCAATACCCATTTGAGCCCTTTTGTACATAGGCAGACGGGTGATATTGATGTCATTCAGGAAAACATTCCCCTCATCGGGTTTGATCAGTCCTACTACCATATAGAAAGTAGTGGTTTTGCCGGCTCCGTTTGGGCCCAGCAAACCAACGATCTCCCCCTGTTCCAGCTTTACTGAAACATGATTCACTACAGTCCGGCTGCGATAGCTCTTTACAAGATCTTGCGAATGAATGGTCAGGCTCATGCCGGCAAATTTAAGCTGCAGGCGGCAAGGGACAAGCTGAATGGAGGAAAATTATGCCACTTTTAAGACTTCCGGGCCACAAATGACTGGCTTGCAGCCTGCTGCCGGGCGTCTGTTGGTTACCTTCCGGTCACTAACTGGTTGCCTTCCGGTCAAAATTCCCTGCTGGCTGCCAGCCGGCTGCTGCTTGCAGCTCAAAAAAAATCAATTATGTTTGCGGGAATTTTATTAAATCGCTATGAAGGTTATTGATCATATTCAGCAGGCTAAAAGTACCCTGGTTTCGTTCGAGATTTTACCTCCCCTTAAAGGAAAGACGATCAGTTCCATATACGATCACCTGGACCCTTTGATGGAATTTAAGCCCTCCTTTATTAATGTTACCTACCATCGGAGTGAAACGATGTTCAAGAAAAAGACCGATGGCACCTTTGAAAAGGTGGAGGTTAGGAAAAGGCCCGGAACAGTGGGTATCTGTGCGGCCATTATGAACCATTACCAGATAGATGCCGTACCGCATCTGATCTGCGGCGGATTTGCCAAAAGAGAGACCGAAGATGCACTGATCGATCTTCATTTTCTGGGCGTTGACAATGTGCTGGTCCTGCGGGGAGATGCGGCAAAAAATGAATCATCCTTTGAACCCGAACCCGGTGGGCATGCTTATGCGATAGACTTGTTGAAACAGGTGGGATCCCTTAACCATGGCATTTATATCGAAGAAGATATTAAGAACGGAGGGAAGACCAATTTCTGCATCGGAATTGCGGGCTATCCGGAAAAACATTTTGAGGCTCCGAACCTGGAAACCGATCTGATGTATCTCAAGGCAAAGGTGGAGGCCGGAGCTGAGTACATCACGACCCAGATGTTCTTCGACAACCAGAAATATTTTGACTTTGTAAAATCCTGCAGGGATCAGGGCATTAATGTGCCTGTCATACCTGGCTTAAAGCCAATCACCAATAAGAAGCAGCTCAGTATGCTGCCAAAGGTCTTTCATGTCGATCTGCCTACTGACCTTTCCAATGCCATCCTGAAATGCAAAAATGACGAAGAGGTGGAGAGGGTAGGAGAAGAATGGCTGATCCACCAGAGCCGGGAGTTAAAAAAAGCCGGTGTTCCTGTCCTCCATTATTATACGTTGGGCAAACCCAAGGTCATCTGGAATGTGGTGAAGGAGACATTTTAACCCCCCCCAACCCCCTAAAGGGGGAGTTAAGCAGATTGCGGCTATTTCTGTATCCTTCTTTCAGGCCAATTTATTCGTTCAAAGTCTTTGGGATTATTATTCCCCCTTTAGGGGGTTAAGGGGGTTCGTAAGCCCCGCAAGTACCTTTTCATCTACATTGACCGGGTATTTCTTTTTTAGTTCTGCAATCCATTGATCTTCCAGGAAGGCCTGGTAATCATTGATGACAAAGCCCCTGGCATCCCGGTAATTACGGGGCGACCTGTCTTTATATACATTCAGGATATAAGAGAAACTAACGGTATTATCAGCCGGATTGGTTACAAAGGAGGTAAAGGTCCGGGGGTTGAAAACCGGTTGAGGCCCGGCGGATATTTGCGTAAGTTCATAACGCCCGGAATCGGCCTGTGCAGCAGCCCCTGCACTATCGGCCGCATTTTTCCAGTCATATGGGTTCATCTCCAGTTCTTTTTTCAGATCAGAAGCCGTCTTTTCATTGTTGCAGGTGAATAAAAGGGCATCTGCGCTGGCATCCCACCAATATTTGTCCTTATGGCCATCATAATAATTTCGTAATCCGGAGCTGTCAGTCGATGCCTTGTCCCAGATCCTTTTCTGCATGATCTCGAAAAGCAGGTTGCCTTCTTTAAATTCCATCAGCTGAAAGGCGAAATCCGGGTTATACTCCTCCAGATGGGAGCGATAATAGTCCAGGGAAACTTTCTCCGTATATTCCTCAAAAAGGGCCTTGTTGGCAGGTGTCCTGCTGCCTGCGGTCTGACGGGATTTTACGGCTGTAGCAAAATCCAGCCAATCTTTGGCACTATAGGATTGTTTCGTAAAAGAAAAAAGGACGGTATTATAAAAAATATTCCGGTAAGAAGAGAGGGGTTTGTTTACCGCAACACTGTCCGTGAAGGCAAACAGATCCTCCCTAGAAAAAGAGGATAGGGAAAAGTTGGCTTCCTGGTGGATTTTATGCAACAGGGCTTTGCGGGAGATCTGGATACGCGGGTCACTTCCGGTCTGTTGTTTCAACAAGTCCTCGGTTTCTTTATCAAACTGCCGGGATACGGGAGTTCTCCCCAAACGTTTGACAATATGATAGCCGTAACTGGTGGCAATTGGTTTACTGACCGCTCCATCTTTGTCCAGGGCAAAAGCTGCTGCTTCAAAGGCGGAATCGTATTTCCCCACGCCGAACTCGGGCATTTCCCCTCCGCTCTGGTAGGATAGGTTATCCCCGCTGTACAATTTGGCCAAATCAGCAAAATTGGCGCCCTTCAGGAGTTTGTCATAGACAGAGTCCGCCTTCGCATGTGCCGCGACCCGGCTTGCTGTTGTGGCTCCCGGAGGAAAAGAGATCATGATCTGGGCAACTTTTATCCTGCCCAGGGATTTTCTTTCTCCGAGGTTCTTAAAAATATGATAGCCGGCCCTGCCATGGAAGGGTTTTGAGAATTGACCCTGCGGCGTGGAATAGGCCAGCGTTTCCAGGTCATAGGGGAGAGTAAAGAGGGTTATATATCCGATATCCCCGCCGTTATTGTGTACAGAAGGGTCATCTGAGTAGGCAATGGCCGTTTCGCTGAAGTTCTTACCCTTTTTAAGTGCAGAATACACAACCCTGGCTTTTTCAAAAGCGGCAAGGGTATCGGCAGGGGATGCATTTGCCTTAATAGCAATGAAGATATGAGCCAGGTGCAGGTCGTTTTGGCTGCGGGCATAAGCTTCATGGATCAATTTATCCAGGCTTGCCTCGTCTTTCAGATAATTGTCGGCGATCTGGCTCCGGAAATTCTGTAATTCCGAGCGTTGACTTTGCAAGGTATCGAGGCCAGCTTCATAGGCAGCCCTTACTTTCAGTTTATAACGGATATACAGTTCCAGGTATTCCCGGTAGGATTTCCCGGAGGCTTTTGCACCGTTATTGTTTTTATTATAGGCCTTCAGGAAATCATCTTTACTCACAGTTTTGCCGGCACAGGTAAAAAGAGTTTGGGCAGAAGCCGTGGAACAAACGGTAGTGGAACATACGGTAGCGGTGAGCAGGAAGATAAGGGGCCAGACTTGCACCAGGGAACGCTTTCTCACAGATAGGCGCTTATTAATTGGATTTTGCATGCTGCAGTTTCAGATTTATGACTTCGTCCAGTTGTTGGTAAGTGAGTTTTTTGGCGATGATACGTTTGTCCTTGTCCAATAAATAAAGGATTGGGGTTTGGTATACA
This sequence comes from Flavitalea flava, assembly GCF_054461575.1. Lineage (NCBI taxonomy): Bacteria > Pseudomonadati > Bacteroidota > Chitinophagia > Chitinophagales > Chitinophagaceae > Flavitalea > Flavitalea flava. The sequence goes on along the minus strand of NZ_JBTLQH010000060.1, from coordinate 20,163 downwards.
TCATACAATTGTTTGTACCCGGGCTTACCCTCCGCCTCGATAGCATCATGGTGAGCCTTGGTCTCATAAACGTGCAGCCAGCCCGTTAAATTGTGATCCTTAATGAATTGGACCCAAGCTTCCTTTCCCCCGTCCACCATGACTCCGTACACTTTCACTCCTTCCTGCATCCATTTTGCCTTAAAAATGGAATCTACCTTGGGAACCACCTCTTTACAATGGCTGCAGGTAGGGTCCCAGAAACAGAGTACGATAAAAGGAGCTTCCACACCGTACAAGGGCTTGGCTTTTTCGGAACTGTCCACCATTTCAAGATTGGCAGCCGGTTGGCCGATTAGATTGGCCATCATGCTGTAGGCCCTGTTATTCATATATTCCCGGTATTTCTCCGTGAAGAAATCAGCCTGCCCGGTATTGATATATTTTTCAAAAAGATGAACAAAAACGGCATCCTGCCCCATATACTCAGGGTTAATGTATTTCTGGACGAAATAAACGAGCAGGTATTGGAACATCGTTTTATTGGTCCGGGATTGCAGCAGGATATTGTCCACTTCTCTTTGGATGGAATCGGCTTCGGGGGGAACCAGGTCCTTGAAATATTTGTCCAGCCTGGGTTCAAAGACGGGGGTTCGGGTCAACCGCTCGTCGGTAAAGGAAATACCATCCCAATAATGAGATTTGAAATACCGGTAGGCAAAAAGGTTGTTCTCGGTAGCTGAAGGCCCTGCTTTTGCCGCAGTTCCTGCTCCGGGTTTCATTTCTTTGGGCACTGGGGGAACTACGGGTTCTTTCAGGAGTTGGAAAAGTGTGGCTAATAGAGAAGCCGGGTATTTGAGGCTTACATTCTGCCGGTATTGCTGGATCTCACCGTTCGCTTTTTTGATCTTTTCCTGAAGGCGGCTAGAGTCGGCCCTGGAGTGAACCGTGACCAGCTCTTTTTGTGCCCCTACGATCTCCCCGCCTTTTTTGGCAGTGAACTGGGTGTAATTTTGGAAAAGAGTATTATCGGCAGAACCTGCAAAAACCACGCTTCCGGGTATATTGGTCGTGTCGGCCTTGATGGAAAATGTTTGCTGGGAATCCACCAGCAGTTCAAAAAGGATCACTTTATTGGGGGAAACGATGAAATATACGCCACCTGGCAACTTTTCTTTGCCGCTGAAACTGCCCGAACTATTTCCGTCAAGGATGGCCGAATCTGCCAGGGCCTTCATCTTTCCATAATAATAACCCAGGTACACTTTACTGTTCTGATAGGGCTTCAGGGTGATCTGGATCTGATGCCCGGTTTGAGCCAGGGCATACAGGCAGGAGAAACATATTGCCAGGGATAACAGGATCTTATTACGCACGATCGTTTTTGGCTAAATTAACTATTTATTTCGTTCATAATGTCTCCCCCATGCTCTCAATGTTGGCTTCGCCAATAATTACTTCTTACTTTTGCCACGTGAAAAGAAAAAATAAAAATGTGACCCTTAAGGGCATTCTGGTGGAAGATTATGCTGCGGAAGGTAAATCCCTGGCCCGTGTGGATGGCAAGGTCATCTTTATCGAAAATGCCATACCCGGCGATATAGTCGATGTAAAATTAGTTAAGAATAAAAAGGACTGGGCCGAAGGGTTCATAATAGGTTATCAGCAGTATTCACCGGACCGCGTGGACCCCTTTTGTTCACATTTTGGCGTTTGCGGAGGCTGCCGGTGGCAAATGCTCCCCTATCCCAAACAGCTTCAATACAAACAAAAACAGGTGGCCGATGTGCTGGAACGGATCGGAAAAGTAACTCTCCCGCCGATGATGCCGATCCTGGGGGCGGAGAATTCTATCCATTACCGGAATAAAATGGAATACACCTTCTCTAATAAGCGGTTCCTTTTGACCAAAGAACTGAATGACCCATCCGTTTCTTCGACGCAGAATGTAGCTGGTTTCCATGCCAGGGGCATGTTTGACAAAGTGGTGGATATCGATACCTGTTATTTGCAGGCGGAGCCGACCAACCTGCTGAGAAAGGTAATAAAGGACTATGCGCTGGCTCATGACTTTTCATTTTATGATATCCGGCAGCACCAGGGTTTTATGCGGACTCTGCAATTGCGTATCTGTGAAACCGGAGAGGTAATGGCCAACCTTGTATTTGGGAATGAAGATGTGGCCGCCAGGGAAGCCTTATTAGCCCATGTGCGGGAGCAATTTCCGGATCTGACGACCATCCTATATACCATCAATACAAAGATGAACGACTCCTTATCCGATCAGTTGCCCCAGGTCTATGACGGAAAGGGATATGCCATAGAAAAGCTGGAAGATTTTCAGTTCAAGATCGGCCCCAAGTCGTTTTTTCAAACCAATACCCGTCAGGGGGAGCGTTTATACCGGGTAACCCGGGATTTTGCAGAGCTGACCGGCAGAGAAACCGTGTATGACCTTTATTGCGGAACGGGGAGTATCGGCATATTCGTAAGCCGGCTGGCTGCCCGGATCGTCGGGGTCGAAGTGATCGCGGAGGCCATCGATGACGCCCGTGAAAATGCGGAGCTGAACGGGATAACCCACAGCCGCTTTTTTGCCGGTGATGTGATCGATATCTGTAATGATGCTTTTTTTGCTGCGGAAGGAAGACCGGATGTGATCATTACGGACCCTCCCCGTGCAGGAATGCATGAGAAACTGACCCGGAAGATCCTGGAGATGGAAGCGCCGGTCGTCGTATATGTAAGTTGTAATCCTGCCACTCAGGCCAGGGATCTGAACATCCTGGACGAAAAATATGCCGTGACCAGGGTCCAGCCCGTTGATATGTTCCCGCATACCCATCATATCGAGAATGTGGTGCAATTGAAGCTGAGGCGGTAATAAAGAACGCGGTAATAAAGAACAGAACCTTCCCCCGCTCAAAAATGTTAAAGGATGGATATATTAGGACGGGCGGCGTACAGGCAAAGGAAGGAATACTTCAAAATATAGTAATTTACATTTCTTAACAGAACAGAGTATGACAGAAATTCGTCCGAGTCGTTTTCAGATGATACCCCCAGTTGTAAAAAACCTTCTTATTATCAATGTTTTGGTGTTTTTGGCTCAAAATGCCTTAGGACCGGAAATGGAGAGCAAGATAAACAGTCTGTTTGCTTTGCATACCATCCAATCGGTGTTCTTTCGGCCTCATCAGATAGTGACCTATATGTTCCTGCATGGAGGTTTTATGCATATTTTATTTAATATGTTTGCCTTGTTCATGTTCGGAAGCACCCTGGAAAATTATTGGGGACCAAAAAGATTTCTTACTTTTTATGTTGTATCCGGAATTGGGGCCGCTATTTTTCATCTGGCGGTGCTTTATTATCAAAATGGGCATTTATTGCAGGAGTTTTATTCCTTATCACCTGATCAACAGTTGCTCCGGGGTGAGTATACCTATGGTATGGTCAACACGCCTACCCTTGGGGCATCAGGTGCCGTATTTGGCTGTCTGGCCGCCTTTGGTTATCTTTTTCCCAATAGTGAAATGATTATCCTTCCTATTCCCTTCCCGGTGAAGGCAAAATGGGTAGTAATAGGGTATGCGGCGATCGAACTTTTTTCCGGGATCAGGGATTCTGCAGGGGATAATGTGGCGCACTGGGCTCACCTGGGCGGAGGATTGGTAGGTCTTTTGCTGGTCATTTTCTGGAACCGGGACAACCGGAAGAATTTTTACTAAACACTTTATGGCATCTGAATGTTAGGTTTTTAGAGTGACAATAATTTTATGCGAGTAATGGAAGATAGTTATCGGAAAAGAATGTTGCTGGGGCAGGATGGCAATGCATTGATCCAATTGATCGTAATCAATGCGGTGCTGTTCGTGATCCTTAAATTCATTTATGTCGTTTACATTCTCAGCGATCTGAAAGGAGGTCCGTTTTACACCAATCTCCTGAGTTGGTTCGCTCTGCCTGCCAGCCTGGGTAAGTTAGCTACGCGACCCTGGACCCTGATCACCTATATGTTTTCGGACCATGACCTCTTTCGGTTTATTGCCAATATGTTATGGCTTTGGGGATTTGGATATATTTTGCAGGATTTTACCGGTAACCGGAAATTGGTCCCGATCTATCTTTATGGCGGTCTTGCTGGTGCCGTACTATTCTTATTGGTATACGCCGTTTTCCCGGGCCTCCATATCCGGGCTTCCGATGCCATCCTGCTGGGGGCAAGTCCTGCCGTAATCGCCGTGGCAATTGCTACGACTACGGTAGCGCCGGACTACCGGATTTTCCCGATGATCAATGGAGGCATTCCTCTTTGGATATTGACGATTATTTACCTGCTCATCACCTTCTCCGGAATTCCCCGTGGTGATGCGGGAGGCTATTTGGCCGGTCTTTCGGGTGCGGGTGGAGGCTTCCTGTTTATTTACCTCTTGCGCAGGGGCCATGACGGGAGTATCTGGATGAATCAGTTCTTCGATTGGTGTAACGACCTTTTTAATCCGGACAGGAGAAAAAAAGCCCGTTCTGCCAAAGATGAATTCTATTATAAGGTTTCCGGCACACAACCCTTTAAAAAGATTCCCAACGTAACACAGCAACGCATCGACGAGATCCTGGACAAGATCAATCAGCAGGGGTATCGTTTCCTCACGGATGAGGAAAAAGAGATTCTGAAGCGGGCTGCGGACGAAGAAGATTTGTAACTTAGGTATTCATGGCGATTTTCCGAATTTTTACCCGGCGCCTGTTCATCATTGCGAATGGGATCGCCCTTCTTCTTTTTTTACTGGCCTGTGCCAATGCATACCTGCCTCCTGCCAAATGGTGGTTCATATCCCTGTTGGGCCTTGTGTTTCCCGGATTGCTGGTGATAATTATCGGTTTTTTTATTTTCTGGTTATTCGTCCCCTGCCGCCGTTACTGGTCCTGGATCTGTCTGGCCGCTCTTTTGGCAGGATGGTCAAATATCCATGCATTTTTCGCTTTTCATCCCGGGGTTCATTTTGCTGCGGAAAAGCCAGCTCACTCCCTGCGGATATTGACCTGGAATGTGCGGAGCTGGGATGAATTCATCACTAAAAAAGCGGGCGCCTCGGGCCACCGGGCGAAGATGATGGAGTTTCTGCGTCAGCAGCAGGCCGATGTCCTTTGTTTCCAGGAATTCTTTGAATCGCATAATGCTGCTACGTTTGCTCCAAATATTCCTTATATCCGCCAACAGCTGAAATATCCTTATTATTACTTTTCACGTGATTATCGCCGGTATGATGGCATGTATGAGGCCGGAGTGATCATTTTTTCGAGGTATCCCATTACGGACACCTTGCTTATAAGGTACCAGCACCCTGATGGAATCAGGGGTACGGAAAGCCTGATCGCAGCCGATATCGATGTCGGAGGAACCCGGGTAAGGGTTTTCACCACCCATCTTCAATCCGTATTATTCCGAACCAAGGATTTCCACGATCTGGAGATCATTAAAAATGTAGAAGACAGTATTGTCCAGGCTTCCCGGTCCATTGTAAAAAAACTCAGGAATGCTTACCGGCACCGTGGGGACCAGGCCGAAGAGGTTCGGGCCAAACTGGATCAAAGCCCATACCCGGCGGTCGTTTGCGGGGATTTCAACGACATCCCGAACTCTTACACTTATTTTAAGATAAGGGGAAATTGGCAGGATGCCTTTATAAAAAAGGGTTTCGGTATAGGCCGGACCTATGTTAACCTTTCCCCTACGCTCCGTATCGATTATATCCTGGCCGATCCCCGTATACCCGTACTCCAATGCAGAAAATTTCCTCTTCCTTATTCGGATCACAATCCTGTAGTGGCTGACCTAAAGCTGCCGTAGGCAGCTAGCCCGAAGGGCCATCATGAGATTCGATTGCCGGATGGTTCATCCATTCCGGTAATCGCTAAGACGCCTAAGGGGTTTGGCTTAACCGGGGAAAGGAAACTAAAATATTGACGCAGCAATTCTATCTTATAGTATCTTAGCATTTATCTTGAATGTTAGCATATGAGTGCACTAAAAGTTCATAATTCGTATACACGGCAAAAGGAAGTTTTTACTCCGCTGATAACCGGTCATGTTGGTATGTATGTATGTGGCCCCACGGTAAGTGGAGAAAGCCATTTAGGGCATGCCCGCCCTTTTATAACCTTTGATTTCATCTATCGTTATTTGATGCACCTGGGATATAAGGTCAGGTATGTGCGCAATATTACCGATGCCGGCCATTTTGAAGAAGAGGGCAGGGAGGCGGAGGATAAAATTGCGAAAAAAGCCGTTATTGAAAAATTGGAACCAATGGAGCTGGTTCAGAAATATACCAATCTGTTCCACTGGGCCATGCACCAGTTCAATAATCTGGATCCCAGTATCGAACCGACCGCCACAGGTCATATCGTAGAACAGATCGGGATGATCGAAAAGATCATAGCCGAAGGTTTTGGTTATGAGGTGAAAGGTTCCGTTTATTTTAATGTAAAAAAATATGCGGAGCATTATCCGTATGGGAAATTAAGCGGAAGGATCCTGGATGATCTGCTGGAGACCACACGCGACCTGGATGGCCAGGACGAGAAGCAGAACCGGCAGGATTTTGCGTTATGGAAGGCTGCTCCCCCGGAGCATATTATGCGGTGGAAGAGTCCCTGGGGAGAAGGGTTCCCCGGTTGGCATATCGAATGTTCCGCTATGAGTACAAAATATCTGGGAGCGCAATTCGATATTCATGGGGGAGGAATGGATCTTCAATTCCCGCATCATGAGAGCGAGATCGCACAAAGCACGATCTGTAATAATCATGTTCCTGCCCGTTACTGGTTGCATAACAACATGATCACCCTGAACGGCAAGAAGATGGGTAAAAGTTATGGTAACCAGATCATGCTTACGGAAATGTTTAGTGGCAGACATCCTTTGCTGCAACAGGCCTATTCTCCCATGACGATCCGGTTCTTCATCCTGCAGACGCATTATCGCAGTACCCTGGATTTCGGCAATGAAGCCTTGCAGGCCGCTGAAAAAGGGCTAAAAAGATTATGGGAGGCTTACCAGGAATTGAATAAATTAAATTATGATCCGGCCAAGGAAAGGAACGAAGAAGTGGAAGCTGTTTTTTATAAATTGTGCGGAGAGTTTGATGAGTTCATGAACGATGATTTTAATACGGCAAAGGTACTCGCCAATATGTTCTCCCTGGTGAATCATATTAATTCCCTGAAAATGGGTGCCCTTGAAAAACAAACGCTGTCCGCGGAATGTTATGAATACGTAAAACGACAATTTAAGGCCTATCTCGAAGATATACTCGGACTGAAAGGGGAATCATCTGCTGATGATAACAAATTAAACGGGGTAGTGGATCTGCTCATCGATATCCGCAGGGATGCCCGTACCAAAAAAGATTATGCAACTTCCGATAAGATCCGCAACCAGCTTCTTCAGTTAGGAGTCGTATTAAAAGATGAAAAGGATGGGGGGGTGAGTTATTCATTCAGTTAGGAAAATAAAAAAAATGATGTGGACTATCTGATTCACCTGTCGAAAGATAAAAAGCTGAAAAAGCTGATTGATCAGCGGGAACCCTTCAGCCTGCGCAAACGCAAGGATATTCATCATTATCTCTGCGCTTCCATCATGAGTCAGCAGCTTTCCGTTAAAGTTGCCGATACGATCCACAAACGATTTTTAAATCTTTTCGATGGCCGGGTCCCTGATCCGGATGAGATCCTGTCTACTCCTCCGGAAAGACTTCGTTCGATCGGTCTCTCCAATGCAAAAGTAAGTTACGTACATAATGTAGCCCGGTTCGCACTTGAGCAGGGCATGGACCACCGGAACCTTCATAAAATGGATAATGAAGCCGTCATTACCTATATCACGCAAATAAAGGGAGTGGGGAGATGGACAGCAGAAATGCTGCTGATGTTCGGTTTGGGGAGAGAGGATGTTTTCGCTGTTGATGACCTGGGTATTCAGAATGCCATGATCAATATATATAAATTGGATAGAACAGACAAACGCACGTTTCGGGAAGACCTTTTACGCATCTCCGGTAAATGGAGTCCCTACAGGACTTATGCCTGTCTCCATCTCTGGCATTGGAAAGACAATACCCCCATAAATGTAAAGAAAAAGGCCGGAGGATAGTTTCCTACCCTCCGGCCCTTGCCTAACTTAACTTTATTTGGCAGGAGCTGCGCTTCTTACGAGTTTCAGCTCGCTGATAATATTGGGCGCGCCTCCCAGTTTGTCAATACACCACAATACATAACGGACATCCACACAAATGGTGCGGTTATATTGCGCATCGAAGGCGATCTTATGGCTGAGTGCCTCATAATTACCGTCAAAGGCAAGGCCGATCAATTCACCGTTTGCATTGAGGACTGGTGACCCGGAATTACCGCCGGTGATATCGTTCGTTGTAATAAATCCGACCACCAGGTCATTGCGTTGTTTGTCTATATATTGGCCGAAATCTTTTTTCCTGGCGAGGTCTACCAGTTTGGCCGGAAGATCGAATTCATAATCTCCGGGTACATATTTTTCCAGTACACCTTTAAGGGTGGTTACATAATCGTAATGCACTGCATCACGGGGATTGTAGGATTTGACATTTCCGTAAGAGACACGCATGGTAAACGTGGCATCGGGATAACGAATCTTTTTGGGGTCTTTCTCAATGACTCCTTTCAGGTACAATCTTCCCAATTCATTGTTGCTGGCCAGGAATTGCTGGTAAAAGGAAATGTATTTACCCTGCCAGTTCCGCAGAAAAGCATTGGCGTGGGCATTGGCAGGATCCGCCTGTAAAACGGTAGCGTCGGGAGCGGTGATAAAGGCATTCCACCGGGCATCGTCAAAGATCAGCGTATTTTTAAATACGGAGGCCGCATATTTTTGAAAGGTGCCCTCTTCCTTCAGATCGCCAAAACCTGCTTTAAGCCTTTCATAAAAACCGATGGGCTGCTGATTTTTATCTATGTCCGTATAATATAATTGGGTAATTGCGGCTAATATATTCTGATCGGATGCTTTATTTTCATCCTTCAGGAAATTTTTTCGAGTATCGTCCGCAGCCTTCAGGGCTTTTTTAATATCGCCACCTCCTGGTTTGACCAGGGCGTTTTCCAATTCCATGAGGGAGGCAGAGAACGCCATCAGGGGGCTTCCCAGGACTCCTTCCGTGATAAATACCCGGTGTTTAGAATAAGGACGCCAGGTATCATAGGCCTTTGACCATTCGCTAAAAATATTTTCATACTCCGTTTTCCCTTCGGCCCATTGCTGAAAGGCCGCTTCCTGGGTTTTTTTCTGATCGTAGATACCGTATTTGACCAATTGTTTGGACTCCCCGTCAAAGAATTTCCAATAATTGGCGATACCGGCATAACTGGACCCTAATTGCAGTTTAATGGCAGGATCCTTTCTCATTTCCTGGAACATATATTTCAAACGCAGTTCTCTCAGTTTTACCAGGGTGGGATTATCGATATCGATTTTTTGTTTTACCCCAAAGGAGGTCTCATAACGGTTGGTACCACCCGGATAACCATAGATCATGGCATAATCTCCGTCCTTCAATCCTTTCAGGGAGACAGGCAGAAAATACTTAGGTTTTAACGGAACGTCGTCCGTAGAATAATCGGAAGGCTGGCCGTTTTTGTTCGCGTATACGCGGAACACGGAAAAGTCACCGGTATGACGTGGCCATTCCCAGTTGTCGGTATCTCCCCCGAATTTGCCTACGCTTTCCGGCGGCGCTCCTACCAGGCGGATATCGCTGTAACGTTGATAAACAAAGACCAGGAACTGGTTGCCCTTAAATAAGGAGCTGATGCTCCCTCTGATGCTTTTTGAGCTATCCGAATAGCGGGTATTGATCGTTACAAGTACAGTCTTCAATTTAGCGGCCCTTTCTGCTCCGCTCAGTCCTTTGGCAGAATCTTCCACTTCCTTTGTTACATCTTCGATCCTGATCAGGAAATCGGCAGTTAGGCCCCGGGCAGGGATTTCTTCCTGCCTGCTCCTGGCATAAAACCCATCCCGCAAATAATTGTGTTCCACGGAGCTGGAGGAAGCGATAGCCTCGTATCCGCAATGGTGGTTGGTAAAGATCAGACCTTCATTGCTTACGATCTCTCCCGTACAGCCACGACCGAAAATAATGATAGCATCTTTGATAGATGCCTTGTTGAGGCTATAGAGCTGTTCCTTGGTGAGTTTCAACCCTTTTTTCACCATATCGCTGTAAACCTGCTCGCCCAGGAGGAGCGGAAGCCACATCCCTTCATCGGCAAAACCCCGGAAGATCATAGTGGACAAGACAATCGTCAGAAGAAACTTTTTTGGATTCATGCTGTTAATTTTTGCAGAAACAAACCTACTGGAAAAAACTAACAGCCCCAATTCAAAGAGCTTTTACCTCAACTTCCTCTACCAGCCGGGTATTTGAGTTCACTTCAAAATGCTGAACGGAATTGTCCTGGAAATTACGGATGATGAAGGTCAATTTACTATTGGAACTGGCATCTGCCACTCTGAATTTCTTATCGAAGGTCTTGTCGTTGTAGGAGCCCAGGAAAATCCGCATGCCATCGCCGTCCAGGACTTCCAGCGAAAATCGGGAGCCTGTTGTATTGTTGTATAATACATTAAAGAGCGGTTCTCCGTTCTGGCTGCCCAGGTAACTTACTTCTGCCGTGGTTGCGCTACCCGTATGATTTTCCCGGTTGCGGTCTTCCCCGGATGGTTCACAGGCGAAGGTGGACAGGCTGATGGAGCTAACTACGATGGTGAGGATAAAAAGACGGACTGCATTGCTGGTTTTAAAGATAAGCTGGTTCATAAAACTGGTTTTAAAGTATTAAAGAATAAGTGGTTGAAAACTGGTTGAAAGAAGGGTTGATGGATAGCCGGATCAAACCTGGTTTAATTTGTCTTTTTTATGGCGACCTCTTCTACAAAACGGCTATTGACATTAATGACAAAGGCCTTGGAAATATCGGCGCTCCGGTAATTGCGGATAATAAAACTGATCTTGTTCTTATCTGTCCTGGGAAGCCGGAATTGTTTGAAAAAGGTTTTTTCCGTAAAAATTCCATGGTACAGCTGCGCTCCTTCCTGGTCTTTGACCATGATACTGAACTTTTGGCCTTCCGGATTCTCATAGACAACCTGAAAGGCCAGGAGATCCCCTTCCGTGCCAAGGTATTTTATGGCAAATGGCCCTTCCGTTTTGCTGCTATCGGTAATTTCCGTCCCTGTTGGCTGTGTCAATGCTGCAGCCTGTACTTTTTCGGAGGATTGAGCCTTTGCCGAAAACATAAAAGAAAGGAAAAAAATAACCGGGATAAGTTTACTGATCGGTGAGGTAAGTGACTTCTTCATATAAAATAGTTTTTTGTGACGCGTAATATTCTATATGGATGAAGCAAACGTGATGGGGCAACTGTCAGGGGTAAATCAAACGGCAATCAAGGGAAAGACAAAAAAAATGGGGCAAGAAAACCGGGCGGCAAAATCAATCAGAAAGATCGGATGACGGGGAAGCAAAGGTCCGGAAGCAATCGTGGTATTGATGGGAAACAATCGGCTGGCAGCAGGTGGGATGGCCGAAAAGCGTTTAGATTAGTATGATTTAAAAATGACAGATGATAAAATTCTGCCTGTGGAACGCTTTTCTTTCGAATCTGAAACAAATATAGCAAATTATAACAGCAAAAACAAGCTTTCAATATGAAATAAATGTTAACTGGCCTGCATTATATTTATTGATAATATAATGCAGGCTTAGAACTTTAGATCTAGTCTTGTTTCTCATTGAGGGTTTTCCATAACAAATCCTTCAATTCTGTCAGGCCCTGGGTAGTAATGGAAGAAATAAATAAATGAGGTACTTCTGCAGGGAGTTCTTTGGAAATGGCTTCTTTTAATTCCTGATCCAGCATATCACTTTTGCTGATGGCGATAATGAAACGCTTGTGGAGGAGTTCGGGATTATATTTTTCCAGTTCTTTGACCAGTATCGCAAATTCCTCTCCGTGGTTCTTGCTGTCTGCAGGGATAAGAAAAAGCAGGATCGGGTTTCGTTCGATATGCCGCAGAAAGCGGTGACCGAGCCCTTTTCCTTCTGCTGCGCCTTCGATGATCCCGGGAAGATCGGCCATACAAAAGGATTGACCATCACGATAATCCACCATGCCCAGTTGAGGGGTGATCGTGGTAAAGGCATAGTCGGCGACTTTCGGACGGGCCGCAGTAATGGAAGACAATAAAGTGGATTTGCCGGCATTGGGAAAACCGACAAGCCCTACATCGGCCAATACCTTTAATTCCAGGACCTTCCAGCCTTCTATTCCATCCTCGCCGGGTTGGGCGTGCTCGGGAGCCTGGTTGGTTGGGGTCGCAAAACGGGCATTGCCCAATCCTCCGCGCCCTCCTTTTACCAGAATAACCTCCTGCCCGTCTTCCAGGATCTCTGCTTCTGTTTTACCCGTTTCTTCATCCCGGGCTATGGTTCCCAGGGGAACTTCAATGATAATATCCTTTCCGAAGCGGCCGGTGCAGTTGCTGCCACTTCCGTTCTCGCCATTTTCCGCCAGTACATTTTTATAATAGCGCAGGTGTAACAGGGTCCAAAGGTGTTTGCTTCCCCGTAAAATAATATGCGCTCCCCGGCCTCCGTCGCCTCCATCCGGCCCGGCCATGTCATTATATTTGGTATGCGCGAAATGTTTGCTTCCGGCTCCGCCGTGTCCGCTTCTGCAAAAGACCCTTATCTGGTCGACAAAATTTGATTTCTCCACTGTCTTTTTTATTCAATTGAGGTGCAAAGCTAACTAATCTAAACGGGAACCTCCCGCTGACTCTTTCCAGGGCCTGTAACCGGCTCCTGGGGGCGGTTCCCCCGGCTTCCCCGGGCTTGCGGCTTCCCCATTTTCCAGGGCGGGCAGGATTTTCGGTATTTCCTGCAGCGCCTCGCAGGACCCCCAGTTTTCCCGCATTTCCCCAGGTAATTCCTGGTAAAGTGTGGTTCCTGCTGTTTTCCACCGGATCATTTCATCGCTCACCTCTTTTATAACCTTACCCGGATTACCGACGACCAGGCTGCGGGGAGGGAACCTTTCACCGCCTTTGATGAAGGTCAAAGCCCCCACAATGGATTCATCCCCAAGGTCCACCTCATCCATGATGACGCTGTTCATACCTACCAGGCAGTTGCGGCCGATAGTCGCACCATGTATTACCGCACCATGGCCTATGTGGGCGCCTTCTTTCTGCCAGACGGTGGCCCCGGGAAACATATGGAGGGTGCAGTTTTCCTGGACATTACAGCCGTCCTCAATGATTATACGACCCCAATCGCCACGGATAGCTGCGCCGGGACCAACATACACTTTTTTGCCGATGACCACATTTCCGGTCACTGCCGCCTGTGGGTGAATAAAGGATGAGGGGTCTACAACAGGTGTAAATCCTTTAAAGGCATAGATCATGCGTTACTGTTTATTATTTAGTCAGTTGGATTAAGCAGATCAGACGGATCAATCAGATCGTCCGATTCGACTGATCAATCAGTTTTCCATTCTTCCTCTTTCCGGAAAACAGTCCCTTTAAAAAGAGCTGCCAGCTCACCATTTTCTTTTTCAACCCGGACCTCATAAATGCCGATCCGGTTACCCAGGCTCTTTTCTTCTGCGATGGCTATGATCTTATCACCCGCCAACAGGGGCCGGATATGGGAAATAGAAGTCTCTACGGATACCGCCTTTCTGCCCCGGCTGTTGGAGGCAAAGGCAAATGCGCTGTCTGCAAAAGAATAGGATATGCCGCCATGGGCTATCGCAAACCCGTTGCACATCTCAGACCGGATGGTCATACCCAGACGACAATAACCTTCTCTTTCCTCCAGTCTTTCAACGCCCAGCCACTGGCTGAAAAGATCCCGTTCCATCATCGCATCTATGATCCGGTTTGTTTTGTTATCCATATATCATTCTCCTTTGAAGTTGGGTTTTCTTTTTTCCATAAAAGCCCGTACCCCCTCGGAATAATCTTTGGTTTTAGCCGCTGCCTGCTGCAATTCATCCTCCAGCAATAATTGGGCTTCGAAAGAATTCGTACCGGAATAATTAAGGGCATGTTTGGTAAGAGCCAGGGCTCTCGTAGGCAGAGCGGCCAAGGTCGAGGCAAGGGTCTTCGAGGCAAGATCGAAGTCCTCGTCTGCAAAGACCTTATAGAGCATACCCATCCTTTCCGCTTCATCAGCGCCGACTTTATCGCCCAGCATAGCCAATGCGGAGGCTTTTTGCCAGCCGATCAGACGGGGCAGGAACCAGGTTCCGCCGCTATCCGGGATGAGGCCGATCTTTGAAAAGGCCTGAATAAAGGAGGCTGATCTGGTGGCCACCACAATATCACAGCACAGGGCAATATTGGCACCGGCACCGGCTGCTACGCCATTAACGGCCGCCACGACTGGTTTGGGCAGATTACGGATCCGGGTTATAATGGGGTTATAGTGTTCACCCAGAATCGTATCCATGCCGGGCCCGGAAGGATCGGTGACTTCAGCCAGGTCCTGCCCGGCAGAAAAGCCCTTGCCCGCTCCCGTGAGATATACAGCCCTTACTTCGTGGAGACTGGCACATTCATCGAGTTTGTTTTGCAGCAGGAGAGCCATTTCCCGGTTAAACGCGTTGAGCTTTTCCGGCCGGTTGAGTGTCAGAAAGGCGACATTGTTTTCAATGGTCAATAATACAGAAGCCATAATGGTATTGTGTTAGTGGCACTTAAAATAATCAAAGGGTTCCCGGCAATCCAGGCAACGGTATAAGGCTTTACACGCGGTACTTCCAAACTCGCTTATCCGTTGGGTATGGTATGAATTGCATCGGGGGCAGGAGATCGCTTCTTCCTGGTGGAACAATTTCGTATGGCATACCTGCTGAACGGGTGTTGGGGGAGCGATGCCATAGGCCTTTAATTGTTGTTTTCCCTTTTCACTCATCCAGTCCGTGGTCCAGGCGGGGGAGAGGACGGTATTGATCTTTACCTTCGGAAATCCATGTTGTAATAAAGCCATTTTTATATTTATCCGGATAACGTCCATGGCTGGACAGCCACTATAGGTAGGGGTGATGAAAACCTCCACCTGTTCCTGATCCACCTTTATATCGCGGATGATCCCCAGATCGGTAATGGACAATACCGGGACTTCCGGGTCTTTGACTTCCGCCAATAGGGACCAGATCTGTTTTGTCGATATGTTATTCGTCTCCGGCATTTTTTGTCATTCAAAATCGATTCCGTTAATTCGCCAGGATTTTTTACCACTCGCAACCTGGGTAGGCTCTTTGCAGGAATTGCATTTCTACAAGGATATATCCTAATTTTTCTGTGTGTTTACCTTCTTTGCCACCGGTTTGCATCCAGGTATCTGCCGGGACTGTCATACCGGCCTGACCGAATACATCCTTTACCCTTTCTTCCCATTTGGGTTTGAGCGTAGTAAGGTCTGTTCCAATGCCTTCCATTGCCAGCCTTTTTTCATAAGGCGCAGGTGCAAATAATTCACCGGTAAATTTCCAAAGATCTTCCAGGGCCTCTGAGATTCGTCTGTGGCTTTCATCTGTTCCGTCACCAAGGCGGATCACCCATTCGCTGCTCCAGCGCAAATGATAGGTCGTTTCTTTCAGGGCCTTTTCGCTGATGGCGGCCAGCTCGCTGTCCGTACTTAAACAAAGACGTTCGTAAAAGTAATACTGGTATCCACTGAAAAAGAATTGACGCAGAATGGTTCTTGCCCAATCTCCGTTGGTCTGTTCCACCAGCAGGCTGTTTTTAAAATCCCAGCTGTCCCGGAGATAAGCCAGAGAATCTTCCGAAACCTCACCTACCCTGGTTCCTTCTGTAGCGGTTGGGTTGATCAGCTTTGCTGCGTATTGATAGAAGTTCCTGGCTTGTCCGATTAGATCCAGGGCAATATTGGAAATGGCGATATCCTGTTCCAGGACGGGACCATACCCGGTCCATTCGCTATTGCGATGCCCCAGGATAAGACTATCGTCAGCCAGGTGTAAAGTATAATCGATGAGGTCTTGTTGATGAGCCATGTTTACATGTGCTTTAATTCGTCGGGTAAATCATAAAAAGTCGGATGACGGTATATCTTATCGTTGGCAGGATCATAAAAAGAGGAGGCTTCGTCCGGATTGGAAGCATGGATATATTTGCTTTCCACGACCCAGATGCTCACGCCTTCCATGCGCCGGGTATATACGTCACGGGCATTTTCTATGGCCATTTGAGCATCTGCGGCATGCAGGCTGCCGACATGTTTGTGATCCAGCCCCTGTTTGCTCCGAATGAATATTTCCCAAAGTGGCCAGGTGCCCCCGCCCCCTGAAGGGGGTGTTTGTAACATGGAGCTATTTTCGTTAGTTGTACTCATTTCAAGTCTTTGATTTAGTCTTTTCTTCAGATTTCCTGGCCGGGGAAACGGCCATAGCTATTTTACGAAAACTGCGGATGAGGCCCTTACTCCCCCTTCAGGGGGTTGGGGGGTGGCTCTTCTTTTTTCCGCATGTGCCATGGCGGCTTCCCTTACCCAGGTTCCGTCTTCATGCGCCTTGACCCGTGCCGCCAAACGTTCTTTATTACAGGGACCATTACCCTTGATAACATTTTTGAACTCTTCCCAGTCTATGGCGCCGAAATCATAATGTTGTTTTTCTTTATTCCAGACCAGGTCCGGATCGGGAATGGTCATACCCAGCAGTTTGATCTGTTCAGCGCAGATATCAACAAAACGCTGCCGTAATTCATCGTTGGTAAAACGTTTGATCTTCCAGCGCATACTTTGCGCCGTATGGGGAGAAGCATCGTCATTTGGCCCGAACATCATGACCGAAGGCCACCACCAGCGATCGATCGCGTCCTGGCACATCCTTCGCTGGCTTTCGCTACCCCTGCTGAGAACGAGTAATATTTCGAAACCCTGCCGCTGATGAAAACTCTCTTCTTTGCAAATGCGGACCATGGCTCTTGCATATGGACCATAGGAGGCCCGGCAAATGGGTACCTGGTTCATAATGGCAGCCCCGTCCACCAGCCATCCGATCGCTCCCATATCCGCCCAGGTCAGGGTTGGATAATTAAAGATGGAAGAATATTTTGCCTTGCCGGTATGCAGTTGATCCAGCATTTCGTCCCGGCTGATATTCAGGGTTTCGGCGGCACAATAGAGATACAGGCCATGCCCTGCCTCATCCTGTACTTTCGCGATCAGCGTAGCCTTCCTTTTGAGGGTAGGAGCCCTGGTAATCCAGTTGCTCTCCGGCAACATCCCGACGATCTCGCTATGGGCATGCTGGGAGATCTGCCGTATCAGCGTCTTCCGATAGGCATCAGGCATCCAGTCCTTCGGTTCGATCCGGATATCCTGGTCGACCTTATCCTGGAAAATCTTTTCCAATTCCTGCACAGACATAGGTAAAAATTGAAGGGTAAAGATAGCCGTTTTTCAGCAAAAAACTAACAAGTGTTAGTGAATCGGATTGGCATCTCATTCCCCCCGCAGACTCTCCACCGGATTCATCAGTGCCGCTTTCAGCGCTTGAAAACTAACGGTAACGACGGCAATACAGATGGCTCCGACGGCCGACCCGACAAATACCCCCACCCCCAAGTCGATGCGGTAGTAATAGCCGTCCAGCCAATGCCGCAAAAAGTAAAACGCCAGGGCGGAAGCAATCACGCAACTGATGCCCACCAGGACGATAAAATCTTTTGTGATGAGTACAAGGACCTGCGATACGGAGGCGCCGAGCACCTTTCTGATGCCGATCTCCCGGGTACGCTGTTCGGCGACGCAGGCGATCAGGCCAAAGAGTCCGAGGCAGGAGATAAAGATGGCCAGGGTGGCGAAAATGCCGGCCAGCCTGCCGACCAGTTTTTCAACAGCGAACTTTTCGGCATATTTTTCATCCACAAAATGATATTGGAAGGCGTAGTCCCGGTGATACTTAGTAAAGATCGGTTTTAGCCGCTCCATTGCCACGCTGGTGCTGACATTGGGCGAGAGCCTGTACATGGTGGTGAAAGACCAGCCAGGCTGCCACACATAAATAGCGGGCTCTGCGGGTGCGAAGGGGGCATTTGTCAAAACATCCTTCACCACACCAACCACCCTCAGGTTGCGAGGTACCCAGGACAACTGCCAGTGTATGATTTGATTCAGCGGTTGATTGAGCCGCATCCGCTTCACGGCAGCCTCATTGAGAATAACGGAGGCAGAGTCGTCGCCTGCATTGCCGGTGAAATTCCTTCCGGCCACCAGTTGCATCCCGACCGTCTTAAAATAATCCGTGTCGCCTACCGCCATACCAGCGGATAATAGGGCCTCGTTCGGCAGCTTGCCAGGCCATGCATCTATAACATTGTGTGAATAGACATCTGTGACGGGACTCAATGACTGGGTAATGCTGGTGACTACGCCTGTCTCCAGGACCTCCTGTTTCAGGGCTGCAAAGGGCATACCCCACCCTTCGGTAAAAAGAAGCCGGTTAGGGTCATAACCTCTCGGTCTGTTTAGTCCATATTGTATCTGCTGGTACACGACGATCGTACTGCTGATGAGGGCGATCGAACAGGTGAATTGCAACACCACCAATACCTTTCTGGACTGGATGGCCGATGCTCCTATGCTGATCTTCCCTTTGAGTACTTTGACCGGTTGAAACGACGACAGGTAGAACGCCGGACGGCTTCCCGCCAACAGACCCGTAAGCAGGACATAGCTCACCATGATCAGCCAGAACCAGCCATTGGTATAGGGGATGTCGATCTGCGTTCCTGCCAGGGCATTGAAGGATGGTAATACCAGCTGGATCAGGAGTAGCGACAATACAAAAGAGAGAAAAGTGAGTATCACCGATTCCATGAGGAATTGTCCGATAAGCGCTTCCCGGGAGGAGCCTATCACTTTTCGGATGCCGACCTCCCTGGCTCTTTTTTCGGATCGGGCGGTGGAGAGATTGGTAAAATTGATACACGCGATAACCAGTACCAATATCCCGATGACCCCAAACATCCAGATATAGTCGATCAGTCCTCCTGAGGCCACGCCGTTCTTATAGACGTTATACAGATGCCAATCTTCCATGGGCTGCATGATAACCTGCTGCTTCAACATGCTATACGTGGTGGGGGCATATTTCTCAACCAGTCCTTTGATCTTCGGCGCCACCTGAGCGTAGTCCACATTGGGTTTGAGGGAAGCATACAGCTTAAATAAATTATGGTTCCAATTCGTGCTGGACATTCTCACCCATCCGGTGGCAAAATAACTCCAGGGTAAAATGACGCCAAACTGCAATGTGCTGTTGGGAGGCAGATCCTTTAATACGGCGGTTACCTTAAAATTCACAAAGTTGGAGGCGCAGACGACTTTTCCCATGGGATCCGTATTGCCGAATAGGGCCTTGGCGACAGATTCGGTCAAAACAATGGAATTGGGGTCGCTTAGGGCCTTATCAGCCCTGCCTTGGAGGATAGGCAGTTGGACGATCTTGAGGAAATCTTCGCCGGCAGTCAATTCTACGGGAGAGATCTTTTTGTCGCCTACCCGCAATATATCGGATTGGCTGCCATAATTGTCGGGGCCGAATGCCAGGGCCGTGCAGGCGATCTCCGGTATGTCGTTCTTCAAGGCGTCTGCCAGGGGAATGGCTATTTCCGGCTGGGTGCTGACGGCTCCATTGTCCAGGAAATTGTACTTCACCTGGTAGGCTTGCGCGTAGCCGGGCGTAAAGCGGTCGAAGCTGCACTGGTAATATATCCAGAGGCCGATCAGCAAGGCCACGGCCATGCCAATAGCCAGGCCGAAAATATTCAGGCCGCTGTATACTTTGTTCCGTACGATGCCGCGCCAGGCAGTCTTCAGATAGGTTATTAGCATACTCAGTCGGCAGCCAAGAAAATGCCAGATTTATTGGGCCTTGTTTATCAATAAGTTGACGATATTTTTTTGGCTTTTAAATGTCCGATAATGAACAGCAATTGTGCACTTATAGACAAGATTGGCACCAATTTAAGGAATGGGGCAAGGGGTTGCCTAATGCATGATATGATAAATAAAAGATCGATAAAGCCTGAAAGCATAAAAT
>NZ_JBTLQH010000059.1:0-35963 GCF_054461575.1 Flavitalea flava | reverse complement strand
ATGCAGGCCGGGCTCTCTTGTATGATATTTCGCAAAGTGAAGGCGCTTTTGAAAAAGCGGAAGACGAGATGCTGACCAACTATTTATCGGTAATCCGGCTGAATGAAAAATTACTTCCTTTGCTTAAATCACAGAAAGAGGCCGCTATTGTAAATGTTTCATCCATTGTTGCTTTTGTTCCCGGCAGCCTGGTAACCTATTCCGCCAGCAAGGCAGCACTTCATTCGTATACCCAATCCTTGCGGGTAGCCTTAAGCAGGACAAGCAAGGTGAAAGTTTTCGAATTGATGCCCCCGCTGGTCGATACTGAATTCTCGGCCCCCATTAACGGGAAAGCCGGGATCCCGCCGTCCAAAGTAGCAGAGGATTTTATAGACGGATTAAAAACAAACAATTATGAAATTCGTGTCGGCAAGACCCAAGACATCTATGAGCTTTATTTAAAATCTCCTGCAGATGCATTGCAGGTAATGCAACCGGAACCGAAGGCGTAATCATAATCTCTGTCAAATTATCCCCGGGTTGCGGGATCTGTCGGCTCTTTACGTCCTGATCAGTATGGATATGCAATTCCTGTTGTGGGAAGGGTATGACAATACCTTCTTTTTTGAACAGGGCATCAATCTACGATCAGGTCGCTCTTGACCGTATTTGAAAGTGCTATATGTTTTGGCCAGAAGATCGCTTCCACTTCCAGGGAACCGTGACTGTATTGCCTGTGCACTTTTTACCATCTTGATAAGTCCGGAGTCTACCGGCTTAAGTTCCTTGCCTACCGCAGCAATTCTCCGGATATAATTTATGATTTCCACGGAATCGGAGGGAAAGTTATATACTGCGGAATCGCCTTGCAGGGAATCGATTTTAACCCTGAAATCCACCAGGGTATTGACATACTCATCCAGGGCCCTTTTCCCCCGCTCTAACTTTTTGGATAATTCCCTCAGGATAGCGGAAGAGACAGCCAGGTTCCTTTGTGTTTGATACGGTCCATTTTTTGTAATTATCCCGTCTTTTACTATTTCGATAGCTGCCTGCGTGTGCGCAACTAGTTTATTGATGCCTGTTGTGTCAACACCACCTTTCAGGAATATTTTGACGCTCTGGCACACCCTTTTTGCGTTGTCCAGAACTTCACGCTGTTGAATGGAGGTTTTGCCCCGGTTGTATACTTCAACGCTTCTGAACGCTTCCTCTCTGCTCATTTTCTGCATGAGGTGAACAAAGTCGCTGTCCTGGGCATAAAGGGCATTGCTTATGGCAAAAAATAAGAGCAGGGTGAAGTATCTCATTTTTACGCTTATTCCTGTTTACATTTATTCCTGATTATTCCTGGGTTGGAGCCTGCTGCCTATGCGGATAAATGTTACTATATTTTAATAATATTGATATGGGGAAATCGGACCGGATTTATAAACTTGTGACAATCGGATCCGGAATTCACCGATCCCTGAACGGCAAATCCTAATTTCGGGGCAAGTAGGACTAACCAAACCATGGGGAGCTTCTGGCTTCGGCGGCATAAGCCCTTGCAACTGCCGGTGGTTATGCTGCCAATTATTTTTGAATTATCTTACCAATCTATCTTACCAATCTCTTTATATGTCTGATCCTGTTAGAAGTGTTAGTAGAAGAAAATTTCAAGGTGTATTAAACATCTTAAGTTTTAACCGCCATTATTATGTATTCGGCCTGGCGGTTTTATTGGTATTGTTTGTTAGCCACTACCTTGTAAAATGGCCGGATCTCCTTTTTGGGATCATTGTAGCAGCGTTTGTGTATGGCCTGATCATGCCATTGCTGGTGTCTGCCTATGTGTATGATTTTTCCGGGTATTATGAGTTGCATTGGATGAATAACCTCATCAGGGACCAGGCAAAAGAGAAGATGATTGTTAATATTAACGCCGGATTTGATGAAACAAGCTTCCTTATTAAAAATAAATTTCCTCAATCCGATTTAAAATCGTTTGATTTTTACAATGCAAAGCAGCATACGGAGCCTGCCATCATAAGAGCGCGAAAAGTAAGTTTGGTCTATCCCGATACGCTGCAAGTGGCATCCGGTTCAATACCATTAAAGGATCGTACCGTTGATATTGTCTTTTTGCTGTCTGCAGTACATGAGATAAGATCACATGAGGAAAAGATCGTATTTTTAAAAGAATGCCACCGGCTTTGCAAACCAGGAGGTAAAGTGATTATGGTAGAGCACTTGCGGGATTTTCCGAATTTTCTGGCATTTTCGGTTGGATTCACTCACTTCTTCTCACGGTCTGTTTGGAAAAATGCGTTTGAACGTGCAGGTTTTGACTCTTTTCAGGAAACCAAATTCACCCCCTTTATGTCGATCTTCGAATGTAGCCCCTAACTTTCGAATTCATTTCCTAACTTAACTTTCGGATGTATCCCCTAACTTTTTATCTATTGACCTGAATAAAGATGGAATTGCAAATTAAGATCATCGGCGGTTTATTTATCCTCTTAGCCATCCTTCATGTTTTCTTCTCAAAATATTTTAACTGGAAGCAGGAGTTGGGTTCATTGAGTTTGATAAACCGTCAAATGATGTATGTCCATATGTTCTTCATTGCTTTTGGAATTTTTCTGTTGGGGCTTCTTTGCCTGACCTCCTCCGATGCGCTTTTACACACACCCTTCGGCAAAAGGGTTTCATTAGGGATAGGAATATGCTGGGCAGTGAGATTATATTTTCAGTTCTTTGTATATTCTACGAAATTATGGAAAGGCAAGACATTTGAGACAATGGTTCATATCCTGTTTTCTGTATTTTGGGCTTATTTTAGTACAATATTTATCCTGGGGTACCTGGTAAGGTAATGGTCAATTTTCAATCGAAATTTAATTATAATACAAAAATGGCTGATGTAACTGCTAATGGTTTTTACTTAACAACCAACTCTATACAATGCACAAAATTCCCTTTATTAAAAAATTCATAACCTGTGTACTTGCGGGGTTGGTAATTGGCGCCTGTACCTTTCGCTTGAGTATTACCTTCTTTAGAACATGGGTCCCTATGAGGTTTTTTTTCATCATCTACCTGTTTACGTTGGTTGCTGCCATTATTTACGCTTTGATATGGCAGGTCCGGAAAACAAACAATCCTGCCACCCTGGCCTTCTGGCAAGGTCTTATCCGGTATGGTGTGGCATTTGACCTTGCCACTTTCGGGTGGGAAAAGATCTGCCATTTGCAGCTTGTGATGCCGGTGAGTAAGTTCGATCTTCCGTATGGCAGCTTTACACCATCCGATTTGTTCTGGACGTTTTTCAGTCACTCCTATCTTTTTGGTTGTATCATAGCCGGAGTTCAAATAGCCGGAGCTATGCTGCTGCTTTTTCGCAGGACAAGACTGGTTGGTGTGTTTATACTTCTGCCCGTGCTCGCAAACGTTTTACTGATGGATATTTTTTATCAGATCGGTGACAGCGTGGTCACCCACGCCTCCATCATGATGTTGGGTGCCTTGTATTTCCTGTTCATAGAATTCAACCGATTAAAGGAATTCTTTTTTGTTGCAAAAGATCAATTGCCTGCACTGAACCTTTCCAGATATTTTAAAATGACAATCCGCCTCTCCATCATTTATATTCCTCTGCTATTAATCGCTTTGCATGGTAAGACAGATAAGTATCCACAGCTCACCGGTAAATATGAAGTGAAACAGCTTAAGATGAATCAGCAGATACTTTATCGGGCCAGTTGTGCTGACAGCATACTTACGGTGGTTTATTTTGATATCAAAAATGGTTGTGTATTTGAATTTAACACACCGCAAAGAAGATGGAACGGTACTTATACCATAGAAAACAATCATCTGGAGATAAGTTGGCGCTCACCAGCAGATAAACCTGTTTTCAGAGGGATGATGCCCCCAGCTAGTGGCTCCGGGAGGTTAATGCTGACAGGAGTGCTTGGGAATGACTCCATGTACATAATACTACAGAAAGTAAGTAAATAGGGCCTTTTTTCCGTTTATTTTTTTGGCGATCGGCTACGGTTTTTTATTTGGTCTGACGAGCTTCCGTATTTCTGCTGCAGATTGGCGATAGCCTCGAATTCATCGAACAATTTGGCGCTCAGCTTTTCAAATATGCCGAAGTAATCGGCATATACCGCATGGCGTTGTTTATCAGGTCGATATATATCGGGCAGTTCGACGGTCAGAGCCGCGTCGTCCAATGATTTGTAGATACCCATTTCGGTGGCGCTTAACAAATAGGCGCCGAAACTTACGCTGTGAGAATTCTTTCGCACGCGCACGGGTTTGTTGAACATGTCGGCAATCATCTGGGTCCAGAAAGGTATGGTGCCAAAACTACCGTTGACCGAAAGGCTTTTGATATTTCGTTGTTCGCCGAGGATTTTACCGATGCTGTATATTTCGTATAGTATGCCTTCGATAGTAGCTCTTACGAAATGATTGCGTTCGTGTTTGATGTTCAGCCCGAAATAAGAGCCCCGGGCGTTGGCATTCCAGATGGGGGCCCTTTCTCCCAGCAAGTATGGCAGGAACAACAGGCCATCCGAACCTGCCGGCACTTTAGACGCCTCTTCGATCAGCTGCAGCATACTGTTCTCCACGTCGTAAGGGTTTGTGAAATCCCCGAATTGCCGGGCAAACCATTCAAAGATAACACCGGCGTTATTGGTGGGTCCGCCGGATACATAGCAATTTTCAGTCAGCAGGTAATTGAAGAAACGCATGCGTTCATCTTTTAATACGGAGGAGCCTATGACCCTTACTGCCCCGCTGTCTTCGATAGTAATGGTGGCTTTTCCTTCGCCTTTCACCCCGTCGCCAAGGGTGGCCAGGCAGCCATCGCTGGAGCCTATGAGTATTTTCGTTTCGGCCGGCAGGCCGAGCGATTGCTGATAGGCTTTTTTCAGTTTGCCGGAGGAGGTAAATACAGACACCAGGTCGGGCAGTTTGGCGGCTGTGATCCCTGCATACTTTAAGGCATCGGGTTCCCAGGCAACCTTATGAATATTCAGCAAACCGGTGGCCGAGGCGATGCTGTGATCCATCATGTACTCCCCCGTCAGCTGGTGGACGATATAGCTTTTAATGGACAGGAATTTGCTGGTGTGCGTGAAGCGTTCTTTATCATGGCGCCTGATCCATGCTATTTTCAGCAGGGGAGACATGGGATGAATGGGCGTACCGGTAGCATCGTACAGGTTTTTGCCGAGCGCCGAGCGGCGTAATTCCTGCGCCTCCTTCTTAGCGCGGTTATCGGCCCAGGTAATAGCGTTGCCGAGCGGATTGCCATTTTTATCAACCGCCAGCACGCTGTGCATGGAGGAGCTAAAACAAATACAGGCCACTTTGCATTTTTTCGGGTGGATAAATTCGTTCAGCAGGTTTTTCAACAGGTACAGGGTGGTAATAAATATCTGCTCCGGGTCCTGCTCGCTGGTGTCTGGCTCGGGATGAAAAGTAGGATGGTAGCCTTTCATGGAACCGATGACGCGGCCGCTGAGATCGAAAGCAAAGACGCGTACCCCGTTGGTGCCTAATTCGATCGTTATGATGCATTTCATGTTTACCGTAATTATTTATTGCGCAAATGATTTTTTCTGAATTCGCTGGGTCTGTAGCCCGTGAGTTTTTTAAACGTAGTTGAAAAATGCTGTGAGGAATAGAATCCGGTGTCGAGCGCTATGTCGGTGACGCTGATCTCGGGCCGCTTCAGGAGCCTGATGGCTTCGGAAATACGAATATTGATCAGGTAATTGATCGGTGGAAAACCAGAATAGCTCTTTACCTTTTCGTTGAACAGGGTAGTGCTCAGTCCGACCATGGCTGCCATTTCTTCCACCGTCCATTGATGGGCCAGGTTCCGTCGCAGCATGTCTTCCAGGTGCATAAAGGTCTTTGGAAAGTCGCGGCCGGAATGGCTTTGCCGTGTCATTTGCCGGGTGGCCAATATCACCAGCTCGTCCAGCTGGTGATTGATCCGCGTCTGGTAGCCTATTTCCTGGCCGAACAGTTCCGCGTGGATGCATTTGAGTATTTTGCCCGCCTCGCTGAACCTGGACAATACGGGAGCGCTGTTTAACGACAGTATTTTGCCGATGGCGGCGCCCTCAGCCTCTGGTAAACCACTCCATTTGCCCGGAGCCATACCTCCGCTTTCCTGCTTTTGCATACCTATGTGGATCCAGGTAAAGGCGCCGATCTCGAGCAGCCCGGCGTAGCTGCCGAACCTGGCGCCGGGCAATACCAGGACTGTGTCGGAAGGAAAAAGGACATATGGCTGATGATCGATGCACCATTCGTACCTGCCTTCCATTATATAATATATCCTGATGCCTTCTGTGGCCGTTACGAGAAAGGAATTGAGCTGGATAGCGCCATTCTTTTTCATGCCCACTTCCAATATATGCGGGAACAAGCGTAATTCTGCCGACCTGCCTTGTTGTAGCACAAATTGATTCATATAGCTTTATCTAATCCAGATGCAATCTTCCTTTTACCGGAGCTTGCATAAAGGAAAGGAATTTATTTGTTGTGTATGTTCAAAATTCAACAATGTTTTTTTTTGGAAGTTTTTAAATAGAATAGGGAATAATTTGCCGGAACAAAGATTGCTAACCAAAACAACTGGCTATATGAAAAAACACCCCAATCGCAGGCCTGCCGCCTTCACCAGGCTTTGGCTCCTGCTGGTTCTTCTTTTATTTTTCTCCTTTGTTCAGGCCCAAACGGTCACGGGCACGGTGTCGGATGAAAAAGGTACGAAACTTTCCCGTGTTTCTGTAATAGTAAAAGGCACTTCACAGGGGACTACCACAGACAATGATGGCAATTTCAGCGTTTCTGCCGCGGGCAATGCCACCCTTATTTTCAGCATAGTAGGGTATAGGATTACGGAGATGAAAATTGCCGGTCGCAGGGTAGTGAATGTATCGATGCCGGCCGACAGCCGGAACCTGGATGAAGTCATCGTAACGGCCCTGGGCATCAAGAGACAGTCCCGGGGATTGGGCTATTCCGCCACCATTGTCAAACCCGAAGAGCTGACCGTAAACCGGACCAGCAATGTAATGAATGCCCTTCAAGGCAAGGTGGCCGGTGTGAACATCTCATCCCTTGGCACAGGGCCGGGTGGCAGCTCTAAAATCCGGATCCGTGGACAATCGTCGCTGTCCGGACAAAATAATCCGCTGATCGTCATCAATGGGGTGCCGGTGGACAATACCAATTTCAACGATAATACCATTAGCGTAAAAGGTGGTGGCGTATTTGCAGACGGGGGCGATGGTCTGTCGAGCATCAATCCCGATGATATTGAAAGCATGACCATTTTGAAAGGGGCACCGGCATCGGCACTCTATGGCTCGCGTGCCAAGGACGGCGTGATCATGATCACGACTAAAACGAAGGGGAAGACGAAAGGCATCGGTGTAACGTATAATCTCAACTATACGAATGATACGCCACTGGATTATACCGATTACCAGCAGGTATATGGCCAGGGAGAGAATGGCGTTCGTCCTGCGACGGCTAATCCTACTTCGGGAGAATGGTCTTTCGGAGAGAAGTTCACACCTGGCATGACACAGGTCCTGTTCAATAATCTTACCTTACCCTATGAGGCCCAGGGCAAAAGAACCAACGCATTCTACCGCCATGGTCAGAATATAGCCAATACAGTGGCCTTGGAGACCAGTAATGACAAAGGGGGCCTACGTCTGTCCCTGAACAATACGGACAACCGGGGCATTATGCCCAACAATACCTTCAACCGCAAGTCCATGAACCTGGGCTACAACTACAACTTGTCGGAGCAATTGAACTTGTCCGGCAACATCAATTATTCCAGGGAGATCAATAGGAACCCGCCGAATGTCACCAATCAGGACAACTCCATTCCCACCACGTTGATGGCATTGTCGAATTCGATGCCGCTGAGTGTGCTCAATGCCAACAAGTACAATGCCGCCGGCAACGAATATCCCTGGTCCAGATTCACCAACCGCACCAATCCATTCTGGGTGCTGGCCGAGCAGTTCCATACTATTAAACGGGACCGCATCTTCGGCAATGTAGCGTTGAAGTACAACCTGCTTCCCTGGCTCAGCGTACAGGGGCGCTTCGGTCAGGATTACTGGTCGCGCGATGAAGATGTCAATAATTTCCCTACGGGGCAGGCATCGAGGGCGGCGGCGCCTACCGGCTTCGTCAACGGCCTGTATACGCAGGAATCGCGCCGGTTCCGGGAAACGAACCTGGATTTTCTGGTGAATGCAAATAGAAAATTCGGCGATCTGGAAGTGAACCTTAATGGCGGCGGCAACCGTATGCGCAAACGCATCGACATCAACAACGTTGTGGTAACGGATTTTATCGTCAAGGGTTTGTACACCGTGCAGAACGGCAGGGCAAAGGACCCGGTATATACGCTGACCGAACAGGGAGTCAACTCTCTGTATAGCTCAGCCGAACTGAACTGGAAGCGAACCTTTTATTTGACAGGCACGGTGCGGAACGACTGGTTTTCCACCCTTTCCCCTGACAAACGGAGCATTTTATACCCCTCCATTTCGGGTAGCTATGTATTTTCGGAGCACTTGCCCAAATCAAGCTGGCTGGACTTCGGTAAAGTGCGCCTGGGGTATGCGGAAGTGGGCAGCGACGGCGATGTGGCTCCATACGCCGACCAGTTATTTTACACGGTGAATGCCAATTTCATAAACAACCCCAGCAATGTACCGGTACCGGTAGGGACCAGCAATATCAGTAACAATGTCACCGGTACCACTTTGCCCAACCCGAACCTAAAGCCCAGCCGTGTTGCAGAGACGGAAGTGGGGGTGGAGCTGCGCATGTTCAACAGCCGCGTGAATGTAGACCTGGCGGCTTACCGGAAGATCACGAGGGACCAGATCGTGTCAGTGCAGATATCCGACGCATCGGGCTATTTCAATACGCCGATCAACAGCGGGAAGAGCAGCAATTACGGGTTGGAAGCCATGCTGAACCTGGTGCCTGTTAAAACCAGGGCTTTTAGTTGGGAATTCACGGCCAATACTTCCTACAATAAGACCAAGGTGCTGAGTATCATTACCAGCAAACCGGGTGAGCGCATTACCACGGGCACGCATGTGTTCAATGGCGAGACGAGACAGGTGGTGGGCGAAGAGATCGGGCAGATCGCGGGGTACGGTTATGCACGCGACGTAAAGGGGCAAAGGATATTCCAATCCAACGGATTGCCTCAGCGTACTGCCAACTTGGTGCTGTTTGGCAGTGCATTGCCCAAATGGGTAGGTGGCTTCCTGAACACTTTTAGCTACAAAGGAATCAACCTGACGGTATTCATCGATTACAAGCTGGGTAATAAAATATTGTCGGGCACTAATTTCAATGCGATTCGGGAAGGCCTGCACAAGATGACGCTCGAAGGCCGCGAAGGTGGTGTGAAAGGTGTAGGCGTGGATGCCAGCGGAGCCCCTAACACCAAGGTAGCACCCGTGCAGACGTATTGGGAGCATCTGCGCTCGCAGCAGATAGTGGAATCCGTCATTTACAACGGCGGTTACTGGAAGCTGCGCCAGCTGAGCCTGGGATATGACCTTACCAAATATCTTCCCGCCAAATGGCCTGTCAAGGGGCTAAAGCTCGACCTGGTAGCCAATAATGTGCTGATGATCAAGAAATGGGTGGACAACATCGATCCTGAGACATTTAGCTTTGGCTCGGATAACCAGGTGGGCCTTGAATCTCCCGGTCTGCCTACTACCCGCAGTTTTGGTCTGAATTTGAATGTTAAATTCTAACACTACCGATCATGAAAAAGATTTTAAGCTATAGTTTATCGTTTATATGCTGCCTATTCACTATCACCTCCTGCGACAAAGGGCTGTCGGATCTGAATGTGAACAAGACCAGCCCGACTTATCTGGACCCGGCCCTCTTATTGAACCAGGCGGTCATTAATACCTCCTTCCCTGTAAAGTCGCTGGTTTTCGAGATGGGTATTGTACAGCAGATGATATCTCCCAATGGTGGGGTGCTCGCCGGCGCCAATTTCAACCAGGACAGCCGGGACGTGACCACCCAGCCTTTGTGGGCCGTCTACTATCAAAGCGTGATCAAGAACACCTATGATGCGCTGCAACGTACAAAGGACATTCCGGCGAGAAGCAATATGTACAATATGTTACGGATCTACCAGGCGTATGTCTACATGATCCTGACGGATGAATATGGAGACATACCCTATACGGAGGGGGGGGCTGGTCTTGCAAAACAGCTCTTGCTTCCCAAATACGATGCGCAGCAGGCTATTTACCCTAGGATCATACAGGAGCTGACAGAGGCTGCAGCGGCCCTGGACGCAGCAGGCACGATTGAGATCCTGGATGTGCTGTATGCAGGCAATATAGGCAGGTGGAAAAAATTCGCCAATTCCCTACTACTGCGCGCGGGCATGCGACTGATAAAGATAGACCCAGCCATAGCGCAAAGCACGGTACAGGCGGCCGTTGCAGGCGGCGTCATTACCACCAATGAGGACAATGCCTATATACGTCATGATGCCAACTTCACCCAGCCCATCGGAAGCACACTCAACGGCAGCGAGGCAGCGAATTTCTACCTGACCAAGCCGTTCATAGACCAGCTGAAGAGCACAAATGACCCCCGTCTGCAAGCAATTGCCATAAGGTACGTGGGCGCCGCCAGCGGGGCCGGGCAAACAGTGGCCGCCGGCAGCACCGATCCCGCCAAACAAATAGGCATGCCCATGGGGAAAGACAATGGCACGGTTGTAGCTGCCGCCCAGGCAGACGGGCTGGCAAGCTTTTACGATTACAGCCAGCTGGACCGCCGCAGGATGGTGAAGATATCCTCTCCCGTGTTCCTGGTGACTGCCGCGCAAACCAACCTGCTGCTGGCCGAAGCCCGTTTCAGGGGATGGATTACCACCGGAACGACGGACCAATATTTTCAGGATGGCATCAGAGCACATATGGATCAATTGGGAGTATACGATGCCAATTCCACCGTTCCGGGCGGCGACCGCGATTTTTACGTCCTTTCGAACCCGTTGACAGCAGGCAATGAATTGGAACAGATCAATACACAGTACTGGATAGCTTCTTTTTTGAACGGTCCCGAAGCCTTCGCCAATTTCAGAAGAAGCGGGTTCCCGTCCCTGACGCCTAACCCATATGGACAACCTAATAATCCGGATGTGCCCAATGGCACATTTATCAGGAGATTGACCTATCCAACGTCGGAACTTAGCGTGAATACAACCAACGTGAATGAAGCGATCGCACGGCAGGGTGCCGACAAGCTCGGTACCCGGATGTGGTGGGATAAACCATAGAAGGAGGCCGAGCAAGTATAATACAGACAGGAACTTCGGGGCGCCGTGCCCTCCGAAGACTTAAAGACATTTTATGAGCAAGGAAAAGAAATGGAGAAGTTATGACTGGTTCGGCAAATCGGACAAGATGGGATTTGTGCACCGATCCTGGTTCCGTACACAGGGTTATCCGGACGACTATTTTATTGACAGACCAGTGATAGGGATCTGTAATACCTGGAGCGAGCTGACACCTTGTAACGGACATCTGAGAGATTTTGCGGAGGTGGTAAAAAGAGGCGTGATAGAGGCCAGGGGGTTCCCGGTAGAGTTCCCTGTTACCTCGCTGGGGGAGACGGTGATGCGTCCCACATCCATGCTCTTCCGCAACCTGGCCAGTATGGATGTGGAAGAAAGTATCCGCGCCAACCCACTCGATGGCGTGGTGCTGCTTACGGGGTGCGACAAGACGACTCCTTCCACCTTAATGGGCGCCTGCAGTGTGGATCTGCCTACCATTATTGTCCCCGGCGGTCCTATGCTGAACGGACGATTTCGCGGAGAATGTATCGGCAGCGGCTCCTTCAACTGGCTGATCAAGGAGAAACAGGGCCTGGAAAATTATACGCCGGAAGATATACACGAAGTGGAAACCGGCGTAGCCCGCAGCCAGGGACATTGCATGACGATGGGTACCGCCAGTTCGATGGCCTGCATGGCCGAATCGTTGGGATTGACCCTGCCCGGGGCCGCCGCAATTCCGGCGGTGGATGCCCGCAAAAAAGTGATGGCGCAGTTAAGCGGTCGCCGCATAGTGGAAATGGTAAGGGAAGACCTGAAATTATCCCGTCTGCTCACCCGCCACGCTTTTGAAAATTCGATCGTCATTAATTCAGCTATAGGCGGTTCCACCAATTTTATATTACACTTATTAGCTATAGCGGGCAGGATAGGCGTGCCACTGACGCTGGAGGATTTTGATGCCATCGGCAGCAAGGTGCCATTGTTGCTAAACCTGAAACCATCAGGCAAATACCTGATGGAAGACTTTTATTACGCCGGCGGATTGCCGGTGATCATCCGGGAAATGAAGTCCTGGCTGCATAACGATGCCCTTACCGTAAATGGGAAAAGCATCGGTGACAATTGTGCCGTTGCCCCCTGTTACAATACGGATGTGATCGCAACGAAGGAGAAACCATTACAGCAGGCAGCAGGCATGGCAGTGCTGAAAGGCAATCTGTGCGAGAATGGCGCAGTCATCAAACCATCCGCCGCATCACCGCATTTACTGAAACACCGGGGCCGGGCGGTGGTTTTCGAAAGCATCGAAGATTATCATGCCCGTATAGATGACCCCGGCCTGGATATCGACGCATCCTGCGTGATCGTATTGAAAGGCGTGGGGCCGGTGGGTTATCCCGGTATGCCTGAAGTGGGCAATGTAGATCTTCCCATGAAGTTACTGCAAAAGGGAGTAAAAGATATGGTGCGCATTTCGGATGGCCGTATGAGCGGAACGGCCGGGGGTACGGTGGTATTGCATGTGTCGCCCGAGTCGTCGGTGGGGGGTGTGCTGGGGCTGGTGGAGAATGGAGATATGATCGAGCTGGATGTAGCGGCCAGGAAGCTGCATCTGGATATTTCCGAAGAGGAGCTGGCCCTTCGGAAGGCGCGATGGCGGCAGCCGGCGCCGATGGCGGTCCGTGGATATGTGAGGTTTTATATAGATCATGTGGAGCAGGCACATCTCGGCGTCGACCTCGATCATTTACGGGGTGGTTCGGGGGCGGATGTGGGGAGAGACCTGCATTAGATCACCGTTTCCAGACCACGCGATTGTTACCTTAGCTATTAGCGGTTTGTTGGTTATTCGGGTTCGTAAGTAAGTTCAACGACTCCCGATTTGTAAACATTAGTATTTATTAATTTCAATCCAATTCGCTCTTTTAAATCTTCAAACAAAGGCTTTCCCCTTCCCAAAACCACAGGGTGTACAGATATTTTATAAAGGTCAATCAGCCCTAAATGAATAAATGTCTTTATGAGGTTTGCACCTCCGTATAGCCAAATGTCTTTTCCGTCCTGGTTTTTAATTTCTGTTACCTTATCAGCTATATCAGAATTGATGAAAGTAGCTTTGTCATCATGTCTGTTTTGGCTCGAAAAAACGAATTTATTTTTAGAATGTATGCCTTGCCACATCATTTTTTCTGCCGGACTTGTATTTTCGTCGGGTTGAAAATTTCCCCAGGCGTCATAACTCACTCTGCCGTAAAACATCGTGTCTATACTTGAAACGAAAGCATCAAAATTCATATCATCCTCCATTATACACCAATTAATTTCCCCGTTTGGTCCTTCTATAAACCCGTCTAAAGTAACTGCTAAATTTAAAATTACTTTTTTCATATAAACTTTTTTTCAGCAAAGGTAAAGGTTGATTGTCGCAAAGCCACCCTCGTATTGGCGTGAATCCACCCGACGCAAGAAATCTGTCCGTTTTAACTTTGATAAATCTTTAATCTAACAGCAAACAAACATGAACAGTATCAGCAACACGATCGCCGGACTTGAGCTGGCGCAAATCGGCTGGGTGGTCCCGGACATAAACGCTGCCGTAAAATTCCTGACGAGCGCCCTGGGCATCGCTGGCTTTCCCCAACCGGAACGTTTCCGCGCGCAGGACCTGGACATGACCTACTATGGCAAGGCTGTGGCCGGTGAATGGCTAACCACTCAAACTTATAACGGAGGTACATTCATCGAACTCATCCAGCCCGTTTCCGGTCAAAGCATGTTTCATGATTACCTTGCCAAGTATCCCGCAGGGGGCACACAGCACCTTGCCTTCCGTTTGCCAGTTAGCGATTTCAACCGGGTCATCAGCGAACTTCGCGAACAAGGGTATGCGATCATCAGCGAAGTGGACCATCCAATTGCACGGATGGCTTTTTTCGATACCTACCAGACGCTAGGCGTAGCTACCGAGATTATGGGGATCACGCCGGAAGGATGGACCGCTATCGAACAAATGAAGAAGGGCAGGTGAGTGTCGGGGAATTGGTTCGAACCTTTCACCTTTAGCTGACGGCGTCCAATTTCTTTATCATCTGGGAAATTTGCCTTATTTTTCGCTCCTATGTGGAGACGGCGCCCCCTGACATGTGTATTTGTAATGGTATTCGTATGGATGTTGAGTTATACGAATGGCCTTCGGGCACAGGGGCGCCCCATGAGGGAATACCGATCCGGTACGGTAACGATAATGCTGAGACAGAGCCAAACATTGCAGAAGAAAGTAAGACCTATCCTGATGCCCTACCCTGCGGTAAGCCTTGCTCCGCAGAGCGCGAGGCATGGGGTGGTTCTAGCCGGGGCTATTTCTCTCAGCATCGATATTGTAGATTCTTATTGCGGTAGCTACAACGGAAGTGTGTTGGTGCATGCCAATGGAGGGACGCCGCCCTATACCTATTCTTTTGATGGAGCGCCTTACCAGAGTAGTGCGTTGTATGTGACCGATGGCCCTTTCAATCATTCCGTAAGCGTAAAAGATGCGACGGGGCAGATTGTCTCGCAGACGGTGTATGTAGGTAATAACGGCTATGGACCTGTTGTGAATGCTGTGGCATATACACAGCCTACGGGTTGTAGTGCCACCGATGCGACGATAACGCTACAGGGCACAGGCGGTACCCCCCCGTATCAATATAGCATGGATTTCAAGAATTGGCAGACGTCTCCGACTTTTGCGGGGCTTGCCTATGGCTGGTACTATTTCTGGGCCAAAGATGCCAGCGGTTGTGTGAGCAATGGATTATGGTGGCCATGGGGCAGTTGTATATCCGGAGGCGGCTCCATCTCGGGGTATTCTTGTGGTAATTCGGGTTCCATGTCATTCACAGAAATCGATAATGGTATTCTCACAGGACCTTTCGAATATAGTCTTGATGGCGTCAACTGGCAGAACAATGGGAATTTTAATGGCCTTGCCCCAGGGGTGGTCATATTGCAAATTAAGGATAATACGGGAAAGATAGGTTTTTTTGAGTTTGTTATCTTATATGGTTGCCAACTGACGCTGACGGCCACGATCACGGACGCTGCCTACGGGCAGAGTAATGGACAGATCGTCGCAACTGCCACTA
The DNA here is from genome assembly GCF_054461575.1 of Flavitalea flava. Classification (NCBI taxonomy): domain Bacteria; kingdom Pseudomonadati; phylum Bacteroidota; class Chitinophagia; order Chitinophagales; family Chitinophagaceae; genus Flavitalea; species Flavitalea flava. The sequence continues at coordinate 20,468 of NZ_JBTLQH010000059.1, read as the reverse complement.
ACGGCACCGGGCCATACGGGTATTCCATCGATGGATTGAACTTCCAGAACAGCGGGACTTTCACTGGGTTGCCCGCTGGCACTTATACAGTATGGGTACATGATCTGGGGGGCACCCTCGTATCGACGACGGCAGAGGTGATGAATAACTGTCCTACCGTGACGGCAGCAGTTGCGGATGCCTTTTGCGGCAACAACGACGGGACCATTACGGCATTGGGTCAAAAGGGCAGGACGCCTTATACTTTTTCTATTGATGGGGTAAATTTTCGGAGTAATCCGGTATTCTCTCCATTGGCGCCAGGGAATTATACCATCACTATAAAGGATGCGGACGGGTTCAAGGCTACTACAACGGCTACAGTAGGCGACAACTGTCTGCACGCGAGCGCAAGTCCGACGAATACCACCTGTGGGCATGCCAACGGAGCGATCAACGCCGGCGGAACAGGCGGCACACCTCCTTATTCCTTTTCCATTGGCGGCGCATATCAGACAAGCCCGTATTTCAACAATCTTATGGCCGGACCTTATACGCTGACCGTAAAGGATCAGACCGGTAAAACCCGACCTGTCTCCGTGACGCTGACCGATGCCGCGGGGCCGGCTATGACAGTGGGCATGCACCCTGTTGATTGTAATGGCCAGGGCGGCTCGGTTACCGCCAACGCGAGAGGTGGTACTTCCCCGCTGACCTACAGTAGCGATGGGAATAATTATGGGTCCGGTAATGTATTCACCGGGGCGGAAGGGAATTATACGCTGTATGTAAAGGACGCCAATGGATGTATCGCTACGCAGCCCGCGATGATTACCCAAGCTTGTCTTCGTCTGGTGGTTACCCAAAAAAACGTGAGCTGCATACAAAATGATGGAGAGTTCGATGTGACCGCGAGCGGTGGCACACCTGCCTATAAATATTCTATTGACAATGGGGCGACCTGCAGCCAGGGGCGGTATTTTCGGGAATGGCGCCGGGAAATTACACGATCCTTGTTCAGGATGCAACCGGACTGTCGAACAGTGTCCCCGTGCAACTGGCCAGAGTTTGCATTACCGGAGCATCGACGGTACTGGATGCCAGCTGCAGTCTAAACAACGGTAGTATCACGGTGCTGGCTTCGGGTGGAACCGCTCCGTATACCTACTCGATCGACGGGGTGCATTTCCTGGCGGATGTGGTGATTGGACTCCTGGCGCCGGGCAATTATACGGTACAAATAAAGGATGCAAATGGATTTCGCGGCGTCGCAACGGCATCGATCGTCGCCATCCCGCATCCTTCGATCGCATTGCAGACGATGGCTGCCTCCTGCTCCAATGATGATGGTGTCATAGACGTCAGTGCAAGAGGAGGGACGCCGCCTTATCAATACATGATCGATCAGGGTGCGGCTATGCCCGGCGGGCATTTCTCCGGGGTGTCGACAGGAGATCATCAGGCTATCATCATGGATACGAGGGGATGTATTGAAAAAGAAACGACGGTAGTGGCGCTGGACAATACAGTGACCGCCAGTATCCCTATCTCTGCGCCTTTTTGTGAAGGCAGGAAAGTATTGCTGGCTGCGGTATCGAATGCAAAGAGCTTTGTCTGGACGCCGGCAGATGGGTTAAACAAGACCAATATATTGACGCCGGAGGCCGGTCCATCGGCGACGACGGTGTATTTTCTAACGGCCAGCACGGGTATCTGCCAGCAGACGGTTGACGTAACGGTAACAGTCAATCCCGCTCCTATAGCGGATGCAGGGAAGGAGGACACCATTTGTTATGGCGCCTCTACCCAACTGCATGGAAGTGGGGGCGATTACTACAGCTGGACGCCTGCTATTTATCTGACCGACCCGAATGTGCCTGATCCCGGTGTAAACGGCCCTTTGAATACAACGACGTATAACCTGACGGTGACGGATGGCAAGGGCTGCACCTCTTTGCAAAGCGATGCTGTCGTTGTCAAAGTGACGCCGCCGGCTGCAATCCGGATCGGGAATGATACCAGTATCCTCGCGGGGCAGCCGGTGTCCATGAATGTGGAGGATATTAACGGGAGTGGTTTTGAATCATTCAGGTGGACACCTGCAACAGGACTCGACAACGCCGCCATCCGTGATCCGGTAGCAAGCCCGGAGGGGAGCGTCACCTATACTGTGTTAGCCAGTACGGCTGCGGGTTGCCGGGCGTTGGGCAAGCGGTCGGTCAAGGTGTACAGCGTATCGGATATCTTTGTTCCGAACGCGTTTACGCCCAATGGGGATGGACATAATGATGTGTTACATGCCAGGCCGGTGGGGATCAGGGAATTCAAATACTTTGCGATCTTCAATCGCTGGGGGCAGCGGATATTTTATACAGCAGACCCTTCGATAGGGTGGGATGGAAGTACAGGAGGGCGTTATCTTAACGGGGCGACCTATGTATGGATGGCAGCGGGGATAGATTATAGAGGAGTGTTGCTGGAGCGCAAGGGGACAGTAATCATAGTGAGGTAGTTTAATAGCATCATTTTTTAGATTTGCCGGATTACTCATACAAATTCTCAAATATGTGGTTTTCGCGACCTGATAAACAACAAACCGCTTTAGACAATGCTCCCTATATTTTTCCCTATTTCTTCGATCTGAAAAAGATAAAATTAACCTGGCGTACGATTTTATTTATTTTCGACGGAATATCTTAATCCGATCGAAGACCTTCACGGATCAGTAAAAATAATGAAAGAAAATAACCTGCGATTTGTGTTCAATGGAGACGCCTCCGAAATAGCACTTTCCATGGGTATGGAGGTCGGAGTTAGCAAATTGGATTGGTTCAATAAATCTGATGCTGATTTTGGATACGTTTGGCCGACCAGGATTGCGCGAAGCAAAATTGATAATAGGTTTTACGGCCAAGGGATACGAATGGGAAATTTTATCTTGGATCCAACGGGTAAACAGAGGATCGATGCGTTCGGTAACGAAGAAAACGGTAAAGCCCCGACCTAAAGATACTACCACGTCGAGATCGGAGCGGGGAAAGGGATTGCGGCTCGTCAGTTGCTTGGTCTTGCCACGAATCCCCTTATAGCTGTCGAACCTGATAAGCGCCTGGCAAATTTTCTTCGCGAGACCATTCCAAATAAAGCGCTCACGGTAAACGTATCTTCGTTCGAGGACGTTGTGCTACAGGAAGATGGCTTTGGAGCAAAAAGTAAACGACTCACCAAATACGATTTTATTTACTTTAAAAAGCCATTCAGATAACTTAATATCGTGTTCGTCTGCATCATCAGACTGACATGCCCCTGCGAAGGAACAATAGCCAATTGAGATTTTGGCATTGCTCCAAAATCAGCACATACAGCACCTCCCAGTAGTTGATATGTTTTTATCAACTCAATTTTATCCAGGCCATCATTGTCGCCCGAGATCAGTAATACAGGCGAAGTAATTTTCGCAATATTTGTTTCACCCATGTTGAATGTCACATGATTATAAGCAATCATCTGTTCTAAGAACTTTGTCCATTTTGTTTTGTCCGGTGCTACTGCATCATATGCCGCTTGCATAGGACTATTTGTAAATAATTCAGGCTTCATACTTTTAAACGCATTAGTTACTTCGGGCATCCAACCACTACTTTTATAAGTAGAAGAAATGATCACTAACTTTCTTACCCGTTTAGGGCTTTGTATTACCAACTGGTAAGCGACGCAGCCTCCAAAACTATAACCTGCAACATCCGCACTGTCAACTTTTAAATGATTCATTACTCCCTCCACATCAGTTGCCAGGGTAGCATAGTCTAATTTTCTGTCTGAAAACTGTGTGTGCCCATGTCCCTGCAATTCAATGGCAATTACTTTTCTTGTTTTTGATAATTCGGGTATAAGTTGCCCCCAGTTCATCTCAATGGTCATAAAAGCACCATGCAGCAAAATGAGAGGCTTACCCTCACCATATACTTCGTAATAAACTTTAATGCCATTAACAGGTAAGTAGCCACTGTCGGCAGGTTTACTCATTTGTCCTTTAGAGTTAAATACTGTAAAAAAAAGTATAGCAATTATTAATACCGGTTTGAGGACATTATATCCCATAAATACTCTTTTCATAAAATGTTATTTAAATTATTTTGATTCATTGACAATTCAAAGATCAAGATCATTTCAGGATTTTACGCCGTGTAAAAACGACATTTTGAGGGGTAGATCGCGACAAAATATTGCCGTTATGCGGGAAAAAGAGTATCAGGTGTTCGACTGTAGTCTCCTTAGTTTATTGGTTTTCTGCTTATGATCGGTGTTATCACTGCACCGTTCAATAAATAAATGAAACAAAAAAGCCGCTTTACGAAAGTAAAGCGGCTTAGTAGCGCGTAGGGGAGTCGAACCCCTCATTCCTCCGTGAAAGGGAGGCGTCTTAACCGATTGACCAACGCGCCATTTTATCGGCCTTTTCGGAGATTTTTTCCGTGAAAGGAGTGCAAAGATATAGGCAAGTGGAAAAACTGCCAAATTTTTTACCTCCTAAGTTTTCAATTTAACACAGGTGTTTTTCCTGTTTTTCCGGAAAGGCTTGCCCCGTAAGGGATTGAGACAAAACCTCCTTTTAATTTTAATAAAAAAGAGGGAGGCGACAAATTGGCGTTTTCCCGCATTTTTAGCCCTTTTTCCCAAATTCGCCCTTGGGACGGCAAAGGACGCGGCCTCCCTCTCCATTACCCGTTTTATTAGACATTATCGAAAATTCATAGGCAAAATTTTACAATACCGTAACCCTTCTATGCCGTAACTTCGCTACCTTATTTTAAAATATCAAATTGAATACTATGAGCACAGTTAAAGTTGCTATTAATGGTTTTGGCCGGATCGGGCGTTTAGCATACCGCCAGATCTACAAAATGGAAGGAATCGAAGTAGTGGCGATCAATGATCTTACCAGTCCTAAGGTTTTGGCTCACCTGCTGAAATACGACAGTGCGCAAGGTCGTTTTGAAGAAGAAGTAAAGTCTACCGAAAACTCCATCCTTGTCAATGGCGAGGAGGTAAAAATATATGCCCAGAAAAGCCCTGCAGAAATTCCCTGGAAACAACATGATGTGGATGTAGTCCTGGAATGTACCGGTTTTTTTACCGACAAGGACAAAGCGGCGGCACATCTGACAGCCGGAGCAAAAAGGGTTGTAATCTCCGCCCCTGCAACCGGTGACCTGAAAACGATCGTTTTTAACGTTAACCATAGTATCCTGGATGGCAGCGAAACGATCATTAGCTGCGCTTCGTGTACCACGAACTGCCTGGCTCCCATGGCAAAGGTACTGGATGACAAATTCGGTATCATCGGCGGTCTCATGACCACTATTCACGCTTATACCAATGACCAGAATACGCAGGATGCCCCCCATCCCAAAGGCGATCTTCGCCGGGCAAGGGCAGCAGCTGCCAATATCGTTCCCAATAGCACAGGCGCTGCCAAAGCCATTGGCCTGGTATTGCCCCAACTGAAAGGCAAACTGGATGGCGGCGCTCAGCGCGTACCTACCCTTACCGGTTCTCTGACAGAACTGGTTACGGTCCTGAATAAAAAAGTAACACTGGAAGAAGTGAATGCAGCAATGAAAGCCGCAGCCAACGAAAGTTTCGGATATACAGAAGACGAAATCGTTAGCAGTGATATCATCGGTATCAAATTCGGTTCGCTTTATGACGCCACCCAAACAAGGGTTCAGCCATTCGGTGATCAGCAATTGGTAAAAACGGTCAGCTGGTATGATAATGAAATGAGCTACGTTAGCCAACTGGTGCGCAGCCTGCGTTATTTTGCCCAATTGATTTCCAAATAAGATTCTTAATAAGCGGCCCGGGAAACTTCCGGGCCGTTTTTTATTTTAACCATTATTATGAGTCCTTTCAGTCAGCACAATTTTGCCAACGAAAAAGCCCTGGTAAGGGTTGATTTCAATGTTCCCCTGAACGATAAATTCGAAATCACCGACGATACCCGCATGCGGGCTGCCATTCCAACACTGAAGAAGATATTGGCTGATGGCGGCAGCGTCATCCTGATGAGCCATTTCGGAAGGCCAAAAGGCGGCCCGGAAGAAAAATACTCGCTAAAACACCTGCTTCCGCATTTGCAGGAATTGCTTAACGAGTCTGCCTCTACTCCGGTTCCTGTGTTTTTTGCGAATGATTGTATCGGCGAACAGGCTTTTATGACGGCGGACATGTTGAGAGCCGGTGAGGTTCTGTTGCTGGAAAACCTGCGATTCTATAAGGAAGAAGAAAAAGGCGATAAGGCCTTTGCCCAAAAACTGGCAAAGCTGGGAGATATTTATGTCAACGATGCTTTTGGAACCGCTCACCGTGCTCATGCTTCGACTGCCGTGATCGCCGAATTTTTTCCAACAGAGAAAAGAATGTTCGGCCTGCTCATGGAGAGCGAGGTAATCAGTGCGGAAAAGGTATTGCATCAATCCGAAAAACCGTTTGTGGCTATCATCGGCGGTGCAAAGGTTTCCGATAAGATCCTGATTATTGAAAACCTGCTTGATCGCGCTACAGATATTATCATTGGAGGCGGTATGGCTTATACGTTCATGAAAGCCGAAGGCGGCCAGATCGGGAATTCCCTTTGTGAAAACGAACGTTTGCAAACAGCGCTGGACCTGATAAAAAAGGCCGATGCTAAAGGCGTCCGTATTCACCTGCCATCGGATTCCGTCATTGCCGATAAGTTCGACGCAGCAGCCAACACTTCTACTTCTCCCAGTAATAATATCCCCGATGGATGGATGGGATTGGATATCGGGGCAAATGCCTGTGAACAATTTACCAATGTCATAAAGAAGTCCAGGACTATTTTATGGAATGGCCCCATGGGCGTCTTCGAAATGGAGAAATTTCAACACGGGACCAGGACGATCGCCCAGGCCATTGTGGAGGCCACGGAGAAAGGAGCATTTTCCCTTGTCGGCGGCGGTGATTCGGTAGCAGCAGTGAATCAATTCGGTTATGCCGATAAGGTGAGCTACGTGTCTACCGGCGGCGGTGCTATGCTGGAATATTTTGAAGGAAAGGTACTTCCCGGAATTGCAGCCATAAAAGGATAGGAGGGGATTTTCTACCGCTTATCCTGACGGGATGCTGAAATAACCTGATAAGTCTTGTTAAAGGCCTGATGAATGATTACATTTATCAGGCCTTTTTTATATAAACCCTCCGAAATAAATGTTTCGAAAATGAGATCCTTATTTACGTTATTTTCATTTTTAGTTTTCCTCTTTTCTCTGAATTCCTCGTCTGCCCAAAAGAACCGGCGAACGGAACCAAAGGACCCTTTCACAGGACTCGATACCGCCTTTGCACGGGTCTTAAAAGACTGGCATGCTGCCGGGTTTGCCATAGCGGTCGTGGAAAAGAATAAAGTGATTTATTCCAAAGGGTTTGGCTACAGGGATCTGGAAAAAAAATTGCCGGTGACCCCCAATACTCTTTTTGCCATTGGCTCCTGCACCAAGGCCTTTACTGCATCCCTGATCGGGTTGTTGGATAAGGACGGCAAGCTGAGTCTCGACAAACCGGTCCGGGATTACCTACCCGAATTGAAGTTCAACAACGAGACGATGAATAATACCATAACTCTTCGGGATATGATGTGTCACCGGACAGGACTGACCAGGTATGACTATGCCTGGTATCTGTTCCGTTCTACTTCCCGCGATTCTCTGATCCGCAGGATTCAATACATGGAACCAAACGCGGCCGTCAGGGAAAAATGGCAATACAACAATTTTATGTTCCTTGCCCAGGGCGTGGTAGTCGAAAAGTTGAGTGGTAAAAGCTGGGAGGATAATGTCAGGGAGAAGATATTTCAGCCGCTCGGGATGTCAGCCTCCAATTTTTCGGTGAGGGACCTCGAAAAAAGCGCGGATGCTTCCCTGGGTTATTCCGTGAAAAAAGACAGCCTGATCAAAAAACTGGATTATTACGAGATCGACAGGATGGGGCCGGCCGGCAGTATTAACAGCAATGTGACGGAAATGGCCAGTTGGGTGACTACCTGGATCAATGGCGGTAAATTTAATGGAAAGGAAATCCTGCCGGATAATTATGTAAATGAGGCCATGAGTTCGCAGATGGTAAGCGGCGGCGGGGTGCCGGGCAAAGACGCCCCAGATGTCTTTTTTTCCACTTATGGTTTTGGATGGAGCCTTGCATCCTACCGGGGGCATTACCGTGTGGAACATGGCGGAAATATTGATGGCTTTACGGCCAGTACCTGTTTTTTTCCTTCGGACAGCATCGGAATAATAGTGCTCAGCAACCAAAATTCGTCTACAGTACCTTCGATCGTGCGTAATATGCTGGCCGACCGTTTGCTTCATTTGAAATATAAAGATTGGAACAGTTATTTAAAAGGATTGGCCGATAAGGCAAGAGCAGCAGATAAAGGAGCCGAAAAGACGAAGACCTCCAATCGAAAACCGGATACCCGGCCCTCCCATAAGTTGAGCGATTATGAGGGACTGTTCGTTAACCCGGCCTTTGGCACCATGGAGATCTCTCTTCGCCATGATTCCCTTTTTGCAGCTTACCCCCAAGAGTCTTCGTGGTTACGACATTTTCATTATGATGTGTTCGAAACTTTCGGCAATGACCCAAAAGAAGGCATCGATACAACCGACGGGGTCGGTCTTAAAATGCAGTTTAATATGGACCAGGCAGGAGATATCTCCAGCATTTCCATGGACCTGGAACCCGGCATCAGGAAATACATTGTATTTACCCGTGCGGCGAAAGCCAGGGAAATAAGCAAGGACGAACTGCAAAAATATGCAGGAGAATATGATCTTGGCGGTAGTATGCTGCTAAAAGTCTATATCAAACAAGATAAGGTCTTATTCCTTTCCGTGCCAGGCCAGCCTGATTATGAATTGGTACCGGTTGATGTCAATAAGTTTTCCATCAAGACCCTGACCGGTTTCACTATCCAGTTTAATACAAATGAGAAGGGAGAGGTAACAGAACTGCTTTCCATTCAACCGAATGGGACCTTCAAAGCTGTAAAGAAAAAATAGGCTAATTAAAGAATAGCCGTATAAAAATAAAAAAAGACTTTATTAGCCAATCTTAATAACAATCTTGCCGAATTGCTGTGCATTGTCCATCCGTCGTAAAGCGGCCTCGCCTTCTGAAAAAGGAAAGACCTTGTCCAGGACCGGCCGAATCTTATGTTTGTCGATAAAGGAGATCATGGCGCTGAAGTCTTCCGGACTTCCCATAGTAGATCCTAAAATGGTCAGTTGTTTCCAGAAGATACGTCTGGCTGTCAGACTGGTAGGGTTACCGCGGGTAGCTCCGTAAAAAGCTAATCTTCCTCCCGGGGAGGCCAGGTTTAATAACGAATCCATTCCATCTCCCGAGGCACCATCGATCGTAACGTCAAACGAGCCAGCCAGGCTCTGGAGTGTCTGCACCCAATCCGGGTTATGATAATTAGCTCCCCCTTTAGCCCCCATAGATTCAGATCTGGCAATTTTTTCGTCGCTGCCGGAGGTAGTATAGACAAGGGCCCCTGCAGCAACGGCAAACTGAAGCGCAAAAAGAGCCACTCCGCCGCCGATCCCGGTGATCAATACTTTTTCTCCTTTTTGTACCTGCGCCCTCGTCATTAAAGCCCGGTAAGCAGTTGATCCGGCCAGTGGAACTGCGGCAGCTTCTTCAAAAGAAAGATGGGCAGGCTTATCTACCAGATTTGTTGCAGGAACTTTTACATATTCTGCAAAACTGCCATCGTCCGGAAGCCCCAGGATACGGAAGTCCTTCTGGTCCTGGTGGGTGTGATTGTTGCCCCATCCCATAGCGGGATTGATGATCACTTCCTTTCCCATCCATCCCTTGTATTCAGATCCATTAACGTCAACTACCACTCCGGCTGCATCGGATCCCGGGATAGCAGGATATTTCAGACCGGCATATTGCCCTTTTTGTATCCATACGTCCCTGTGATTAAGCGCTGCCGCATAAACTTTTACGACTGCTTCTCCTTCTGCTGCCCGGAGTTCGGGCCGCTCCTGCATTTCAAGTGGTTTGTTCTTTTCGGTAAGCACTAACACCTTCATATCGTAACGGTTTACAATTCCTTGCAGAAGAATTAATATTTAAAAACCTTATCCCCAGCCATCACCTCTTGTGTTTTTTCATTAAATGTTACTTTCGCTCCTGTCCGGTAAGCGGCATTGGCCATGATGACTGCAATAGAGTGATTATAGCCGGCCTCAATAGGGGCATTGGGTTGTTTGCGGCTCCTTACACATTCCATCCAATTGCGTACATGCGCTCCTGTCAGCGGATCGCCCCCGGTGCTGGCTTCGGTGGATATTTTGGGCGGAGCCAGATCGTTCAGGGAAAGATCGGGCAGCAAATTGGCCTGCATGTTCATGGCTTTTGCATGGTTTTCCTTAAGGCCTCCGTCAGGGCTTATTTTGTTGTTATCGAGGTTGAGCGTTCCACCGTTGGAATAATAAATCTCTTTTACATCCCCGGCCGCATTTGTCTGCCTGGAAGTGAAGAGAACCTGGAAACCTTTAGTAAGATCGTCCAACGGACCATAATCAAAAACGGCCGTAAGCGTATCTGCATTTTTACGTCCATCTCTCCAGGCGTAAATGCCACCGTTGGCAGATACGCTGCGGGGATGGGGTAAACCAGAGAACCAATGGACAGTATCGATCTGGTGACTCATCCATTGACCGGGAATGCCGGACGAATAGGGCCAGAAAAGCCGGAACTCCAGATGTTTGCGGGCATCAAAAGGTTCATGGGGCCGGTTGATCAGGAATCGTTTCCAATCGGTATCTTCTTCTTTCAACTGGGATACCAGGGATGGCCGGCGCCAGCGTCCCGGCTGGTTCACATTCCAGGTAAGTTCTACCATTACGATGGGTCCGAATTTACCTGACTGGATAAAATCGGCGGCGGCATGGTAATTGGCGCCGCTTCTCCGTTGAGAACCTATCTGAACGATTTTGCCGGAATCTTTCACTGCCTTTAACACCGCGCGGTTGTCTTCCATCGTCTCGGCCAGAGGTTTTTCGGTATAAGTATCCCGGCTTGCTTTTACTGCTTCCATGGTGTGCCAGGCATGTTGAAAATCAGCCGTACTGATCATGACGGCATCCACCTCCTTATTATTATATAGTTCATCGTTATTGACGCAAGCCTGTATGGAATGACCTAACTGGGCCGCCAGATAACCCTGGCCTTCTTCCCTTCTTTTCTTCCAGATATCGGATACGGCGATAATGTCGAAGTTTAATTCTTTATTAGCCTTTAAAAATGAGGGGAGATGCGCATCCTTGAACCGATCCGAGAAACCGACGACTCCTACGCGAACCCGGTCATTGGCACCTTTTATATTACGATAACTTTTGGCGCTGAGGCCTAATCCTCCGAAATAAGTGGCCATGCCGGCCAATGAGCTTTTGCGGATAAAATCCCTACGGGTTGTTTGCATGTTTAGATATATTTTATATTAGTTGGGTCGAAGCAATCACGAACAGGATCAGGAACCTTCTCTGTAACCCGATAAATTTACTAATTTAGAACATCAAAGGGTCAGGTCTGACATTAAAATGATCTAAAACCTGTTCAATACTTAAAATAACCTGTAATATGATTGCTTTCAGTAAGCTTCCGGTCGCATCTTTGATGTTGGCCGCTCTGTGCCTTTTCGCCGTATCGGACTCTCTATATGCCCAGCCATCCGTGCGCCCGGTACCAGTTCGCGTTGAAAAAATTCCCGGCGAACAGCGGGTGAAAATAACCGCCGGAGGACAACCTTTTACTGAATTTTTCTACCCGGATACCCTGGAAAAACCGGTGCTTTATCCCATCTATGCTCCGGACGGCCAGTTGGTCACCAGGGGGTTCCCGATCCAACCCCGTCCCGGGGAGCCTACCGACCATCCCCACCATATCGGTCTCTGGTTCAATTATGAGAGTGTTAATGGTTTGGATTTCTGGAATAACTCTTTTGCCATTCCCGCAGAAAAAAAACGGCTGTATGGATGGATCCGGACAGATAGCATACTTAAAGCCGGTACGTTAAAAACCAAGGAAGGCGATAAAGGGACCCTTATTTATAGTGCGAACTGGAAAAACCAGCAGGGAGATACGCTGCTGAAAGAGGTCACCGTTTTTACATTCGGCGCAAACACCGGGGAAAGGATCATCGATCGCAGTACCACCCTTACCGCCCGCGAGGATATTAGCATGCCGGATGTAAAGGACGGTTTGCTGGGTTTGCGGGTCACCCGGGAATTGCAGATCCCCGAGAAAAATGCCAAACAGTTTAAAGACGACAAAGGGAATATAACTACCGTTGCTGCCGGAGGAGATGCCCTTGTAAATGGCAACTATCTGACAGGAGAGGGGAAGGAAGGAGACAGCGCCTGGGGCACCCGCGCCGGCTGGTGCCTGTTGTATGGGAAAAAGGGCGATGATACGTTGAGTGTTGCTATTATAGATCACCCGGCCAACCCGGGTTATCCCACCTACTGGCATGCCCGTGGATATGGATTGTTTGCTGCCAATCCCCTCGGTCAAAAGGTCTTCAGTAACGGTAAAGAAATACTGAACTACAGCCTGAAAAAGGGCCAGTCCGTAACTTTCCGGTACCGGATTGTCCTCGCTTCAGGAAACAACCGGTTATCCACCGACAGAATCCGTAAACTGGCCGGCAATTTTGCCCTGATTAAAGGAGATTAAGCAGGCTCATGCCTAAAATTAATCTCCTTCATATACAAAAACGTTATTTTTGAGGGCGTTAACCTAAAATCTAAAAAAATGAGCACAAAGAATCTGACATTAATAGTGGTAGTGATTTTTGTATTGTTATTAGGTGGCTGCGGTTGTAACAGTTATAACGGCCTTGTGCGGGTGGATCAGGATGTAAAAAATTCCTGGAGTAATGTAGAGACCAATTACCAGCGCCGGACCGATCTGTATAACAGTGTGATAAAGACGATCGAAGGATCCGCCAATTTTGAAAAATCCACCTTAAAAGAAGTAATTGCCGCAAGAGCCAGCGCTACCAGTGTGAAGGTAGATATCAATGACTCTGCTTCTTTGGCAAGATATCAGCAGGTTCAAGGACAGATGCAAGGATCTTTCAGCCGCCTGATGGCTGTTGCCGAAGCTTATCCTGACCTGAAGACCACTAAATCCTTCCAGGATTTTCAGACGAATATCGAGGGTACGGAAAATCGAATCAATGTGGCCCGCCGTGATTTTAATGCTGCGGTCAATGGTTATAACCTGAAAGTAAAAGTGTTCCCGAATAATATCTTTGCCGGAATATTCGGTTTTCATGAGAAGCCATATTATAAATCCGATGCGGGCAGCGAAAATGCACCCGATATCCAATTTAATATTAAATAAGAGGGGCGAACAATAGGCATCCCTTAAGTTTGGCAGCATTTAATCAACAGTAAAAATCCTGTTTTGCGAATACCATTTTTTTCCCGGAAAGAGTTTTTTACCGAGGCTGAAAAGCAGCAGATCGTAGGAGCCGTACAGTCCGCCGAAAAGCGCACCAGCGGTGAGATACGGGTTTACGTGGAAAGCCATTGCCGTTACGTCGACCCCCTGGACAGGGCTGCCGAGGTATTCGGTATCCTGAAAATGGAACAAACGGCCGCCCGTAATGGAGTATTGGTTTATGTCGCGGTGAAAGACCGTCAACTGGCCTTGTTCGGGGATAAAGGCATTCATGAAAAAGTAGGTGATGTTTTCTGGAATGAAAATATTAAGTTGATCCTTTCCCATTTTAATAAGACGAATTATGCCAATGGCATAGCCGGCGTGGTAAGTGAGATCGGCGAGGCCTTGCAGCGGAACTTCCCTTTCGATAAGGATAATGATAAGAATGAACTGCCCGACGATATTGTTTTTGGGAAATAAATCAAGCGCATGCGTGCAATGAAGAAGCTTTTACCGGTCTTGTTATCTATTGGGTTTCTGTTGGCCCTTGGCCTGCAGATTTTTGGACAGCAGACCCCTATTCCGCCTACACCTAATCCCCCAAGATTGGTCAACGATCTGGCCGGAGTGATGACTCCTGACCAGGTTGCCGCCCTGGAGCGGAAGCTGGTGGCTTATGACGATTCGACCTCTATCCAGGTAGCCGTGGTTACCGTTCCCACCATCGGGGATGAAGCGATAGAGGACTTTGCCTTGCAGATCCTCCGTACATGGAAGATTGGCAACAAAAAGACGAATAACGGGATGGTGATCCTGGCGGCTATCAAAGAACATAAGGTTTATATCGCAACAGGGTACGGTATGGAGGGAGCCATTCCGGATCTTACAGCCAAGGAAATTATCGACAATGAGATCGTCCCCAATTTCAAAGGAGGAGCACAGGATAATTATTACCGGGGATTCAACCAGGCGGCAGATGCTATTATTAAAGCGGCGGCTGGTGAATATAAAGCACCGGAAGGGTATGGGCAACGCGGCCGTGGGCATTCCGGTGGTGGTGGAAATGTGATCGGTCTTTTTGTGATCGGCCTGATCATTCTTTTTCTTATCATCGGTCGTGGCGGCGGAGGTGGAAGAGGCGGAGGAGGCGGATTATTCCGCGGAAACAGTTTCCTGCCCTTTTTACTCGGTTCCATGCTGGGCGGTGGCGGAAGGGGAGGAGGATGGTCTGGCGGCGGAGGTGGTGGTGGTTTCGGCGGCGGCGGAGGTGGCGGCGGTTTTGGAGGATTTGGAGGAGGAAGCGGCGGAGGTGGCGGAGCCGGAGGAAGCTGGTAACAATAGTTGAATAATACAAAAAGGGCTGGCCTTAGTAAAATTTACGGAGGCCAGCCCTTTTTGTTTTCTGTTTAATTATTTGTAGACTAATATCCTTTTGGGGCTCCCGCGGGCAATTTCGATTTTATATAATCAGCCTGCTCGGTTAATCCGTCTGCCGTCTTTTTAGCGGCTACCCCATTTAGGCCACCATTAATAAACCCGTCTGTCTGGGTACGGTAAGCCTGGGGGATGGCTTCCCGGAATTTTACGATCAGATCTACGCCTTTTTTTACGCGATCGGTATTTTTTACCTTGGATAGAAGGTCCATAAAAGGTTTCAGGAATTGGAATTTTTCCTGGTTAACAGGCATGCCGGCAAAGTTGTCGGATATCACGTCAAAGCTGCTTTCGTCACCATATTTAATCAGGACAGCGGAGATGGCTGCCACCAGTCTGCCTTTTGCCGGTTCCTTCACCAATTTTTTCGCAAGGGTAAGGGCAGCTGCGCTATCTATCTTTGACAGGCCGTCGAGGGCAGCTCCCGCCACTGTGTAGGAAGAATCGCCTGCGGCCTTTATATACAGGGCTTTATATTCGCTTTTATTATATTCATTCAACAGGTCGATGGCTCTGGCTTTTACGACCCGGTTGGGATCATGGGCGGCCAGGTCGGCGAGCAGCGGTTCAACGGCTGTTTTCACCGCTTCTTTTTTCAGATCAAGCTTAGATAGTGTGAAGGTCCGAAGTTTGTAAAAACGGTCCTTCAACCCTGCCTTTAAAAGGTCAACCGCTTTGGGGTCATCCTGATTCCTGGCGGCGAAATCAATCGCTTCCCTGCGATCGACGTATTTTCCTGCATATTTATATTGATTAATATAATTGTCCAGGGTCTTATTGTCTTTCTTTTCACAAAGAAGGATTTTGTCGCCATCTACATTGACCAGATCCGGCCGGTTGTTATAGGAAAAGGTGAACGTGTCTGCCTGATTCTGCACCCAAATTCTATGACGTTCTTTAACGGCTCCATTATAAATGTCGATGGCCAGCGGCAGTTTGAAGATTTTGCCGGTTTCCTGCGTTTGATTGATGATCACTTTTACGGTTTTGGCCGCGTCATCGTAGACATAATCAATGGTCAGTTTCGGATGACCACTGCCATAATACCACTGGTTCCAATACCAATTCAGATCCTGCCCGGTAACTTCTTCAAAAGCAAGACGCAGATTATGAGCCTCGGCGGATTTGAATTTGTTGGTAGTAAGGTACAGGTTCAACGATTTGAAAAAAGCACTGTCTCCCACATAATTGCGAAGCATATTGAGGATGCGGCCGCCCTTCGGATAGGTCACCTGGTCGAACATATCTTCCTTATCTGCATAATTAAAACGGACCAGATCCTTGGTGGCATTATCCGGTTGGGACAGGTAACTCTGTATTCCGGCAAAATTGACGGCATCTCCCGCATCCTGTCCATATTTATATTCATTCCAGATGGTCTCACTGAAATCCGCAAAGGATTCATTTACGGTTAGATTACTCCAGCTTTCCGTGGTGACCAGATCCCCAAACCATTGGTGAAATAATTCATGGGCGATAACATCTTCCCATCCATTTCCGTCCGTCAACTCACGGGCGTCCTGTTGGGCGCTTTCTCCGTGGAGGGTGGACGTTGTATTTTCCATAGCCCCGCTAACGTAATCCCTTCCCACGATTTGGGCATACTTGTTCCAGGGATAATCTACACCGGTGACCCGTGAATAAAAGGCCATCATTTCCGGCGTATTCCCGAATATTCGTCTGGCAACAGGGGCATATTTTTTTTCTACATAATAACTTACTTCTTTCCCTTTGTAGGCATCCTTAATAATGGAGTACTCCCCGACACCCATAAAGAAGAGATAAGGTGAATGCGGCAGATCCATTTTCCAATGGTCTGTGCGGGTTCCATCCCCATTTGTCTTTTGGCTGATCAGTTTGCCATTGGAAAGGGTTACATATTTGGCGGGGACGGTCATCGTAATTTCTTCGGTAGTCTTTTGATTGGATTTATCGATAGTAGGAAACCAGGCCGAATTGGCTTCAGTCTCCCCCTGAGTCCAGATCTGGGTTGGTTTGTCTTTTTCCTCGCCTCGGGGATTGATGAAATACAGGCCTTTGGCATCAGTAATGGCTGCACTTCCCTGAACCTTCAATTCATTGGGCTTGGCGGTATAATCGATGAATATGGTGTATTTGTTGGAGCTTTTGTAAATCTTGTCCAGATGAATCTTCAGGGTCATACCATCATATTCATATTTCAGGGCTGATGGTTCTTTTGTTCCTTCTTTAATTATGGCCACTTTATGGATGTCCATTCCTTTTGCATCCAGAGAAAGGCTGTCCGTCGGATAAAAATGCGGTTTAAGCATGATCCATGCTTTTCCATACATATAAGATTTATCGAAATCAAATTTTACATCAAGCCGGGTATCGATGATGTCATTGATTTTGGTAGCCGAGGCCCTGTACTCTTTTTTCCAGGCATCCTCCTTGCCATCCGCGGCAGGTTGCGCCCATATAATAGAGCCTGATAATAATCCGATCAATAAAAGGAATGGTCTTGTCATATGTGTTTTTTTTCAGGGGATAAAGATAATCGTTGGGGAGGGTAACAGATAGTAAAATTGGATAAAAGGGCGCGGAAGCATGTCGAAAGTGCCCGGATAGCCATCCGTTCATTGCTCTTTTATCATTTTAATGTAGGTTTGCTAAGGAAATTAATGTCTTTTCAATGGACTTAGCGATCCCGCCCGAAAGCGGGATTGCCAAGGAGATTAATGTCTTTTCAATGGGCTAAGCGATCCCGTCCGAAACGGGATTGCTATGGGAAAAATGTCTTTTTAATGGCCTCTCTGATCCCGCCTCCGGTCGGGTTTGTTCAGGAGGAATAATACCTCAATTCATGTTAAAGTGCGGTTTGATTGCTTTGTTAGTGTTGATGGCCGGCAGAAACTATGGGCAGGAGTATTATTTTGTTCTGATACAAGCCGATAATAATCAACCCTTTTATGTTCATATGGAAGACAAGACCTATAGTTCTTCCATACAGGGACGTTTGATTCTCCCACAGTTAAAAGAGGGTCTTAATAGTATTCTTATCGGATTTCCGAAAAAACGTTTTCCTGACCAGCAATTTTCCCTGTTCATACCCAAAAAAGACCTGGAGCTCCAGTTAAAGGACCTGGGGGAAAAGGGCTGGGGGTTATTTAATACCCAGACGCTTGAATTAAAAATGCCTGATGCGAAAGATACTTCGGCGACCAAGGCTCAGATCGCCGGTGTCAAAAAAGATGATGCTTTTTCCAGACTTATGGCAGGAGTGGTGAGTGATACCGCTGTTATGTATAATACCTATGCCACGGATGGGACCCTGAAAGAGAGCAGTGCTGGGGTAAAGGCTGTTTCTCCGGGTAAGCCGGATGTTTTTCCTGTTATTCCCTCCCCGGATAGTTCCAAAAGCGCCGGCATAACAGAGACCGGGAAGACAAGTCCCGGAATTATCCCGGTTCCAGACACCGGGTCATTAGCGTTGAACCCCAATAACGCTGGTACAGGGGTTTCAAAAAAGGAGGATCTGATAAAAGAAGACTCCCTTAAGGGAAGTCCGGGCAAAACAGATTCCCTTAAAACGGTGTCTTTTGTTCCCGATTCTCCAATGCCATTTCACAGTACAGGGGTCATTTTGAAACTTAGTGAAAGGAAAACCGCCAAGGCCATCCGGTTGGTCTATTTAGATCATGTGAAAGGTAAAAAGGCGGATACCATTATAATGATCATCCCGTTTGATTCGGTTGAAAAGAAACAATTGGTTAAAAGTCAACCTAATACGATCAACAATGGACCAGTTTCCGACCAGGTTGCCCAATCGGAGCAGACCCCTGCTTCAACAGTGGCTCTTACTTCTTCCCCGACCCCTTCGGTAACCAGCACTAACATTGCCCATTCATCTGCAGATGAAGGTCCTGCTGGTTTACCTGTCTCATCCGCCGCTGCTTCCCCTGAACCGCTTTTTCGCAGCCGAACGGATTCTGCGCATAAAAAACAGGCGAATAAGATTCTTTTGGTCAATTCCGATTGCAGGAACTTTGCTTCTGATTATGACGTCGATAAATTACGGGTCAAAATGCTCGAAGCGGGGAAAGATGATGACCGGATTTTGACGGCAAAAAAGGTTTTCCGCACTAAATGCTTTACAACCAAGCAGATAAAGGCATTAAGTGAAGTATTTACCTCTGATCAGCTTAAATTCCGTTTTTTTGAATCCGCGTACCCTTTTGTTTCGGACAATCATTTCAGGGAATTGTCCGATCTTTTGGCTGATCCGGTCTATTATAACAAATTCAAAACGATGACGGGGCAGGAGTAGAACTACAAATTATCAGCACCATGCCCAGATATTTTCTCGAGGTAGCCTATAAAGGCACAAATTACAGCGGTTTTCAGATTCAGGAAAATGCGGGGTCTATCCAGGAACAGGTTGAAAAGGCGCTGGCTACCTTTTTCCGGGTGAAGATAACGCTGACCGGTTCTTCCCGGACAGATACAGGCGTCCACGCCCACCAGAATTTCTTCCATTTTGATTTTGAAGGGGAAATTGCCGCCAGATCCCGGTATAATGTCAATGCGATATTACCGGGGGATATCGTGTTAAAGGGATTTTACCGGGTAGACCCTTCTGCTCATTGCCGCTTTGATGCTATGAGCAGGGAATACAGATACTATATATATAGGGAAAAGGACCCTTTTGTCGATGACAGGGCTTATTATTTCCCCTATACCCTGGATAAGGATAAACTGGACGCTGCAGCTGCCCTTATCCTTCGGTACACGGATTTCACCGCTTTCTCCAAAAGGAATACCCAGGTAAAAAGCTATTTGTGTACCATTGGGCACAGCGCCTGGTCAATAGAAAACGGGACACTGGTTTATGCCGTAAAAGCAAACCGTTTTTTGCGGGGGATGGTAAGGGGATTGGTGGGTACCATGCTCCAGGTAGGAAGAGGAAAATTAACGGTGGAACAATTTGAAGAGGTACTTCAAAGCAAGGATAACCGGAGGGCTGATTTTTCCGCTCCGGGACACGGCCTCTTTCTTTTTCGGGTGAACTATCTTGTTAGTATATTCAAACCGGGCGATTGATATCCTGATCTGTTAAGGCGGAGGAATGCCTATTGAAGGTAATTTCTTACGCGGGCAAATGTATTTCCTGACGGATACGTGTAAGCCCCAGGGTTTTTTCTATCATGAAATCCTTTACTGGCTTGGTTTTCAAAACAGAAGCGTAAAAAAGATCTAAAAATATTTGGCAGTAAGTTTCATCTCCCTATCTTTGCAGCCCGAATTTGAAATAAGCGTCAGGAAAACGAGTGAAAAGTGAGAAAGAAACGCTGGCAAAACACCTGAAAAAGCCTCCTCTACAGGGATTAAAAACGGAAAACAGTTCTTTGCAGACGGTAAAATAGAAGAACGTTCTTCAAGCAAAAAAATGTGAAAATGCATATCTCCGAAATTTGAAAATGATTTTGAGAAAGAGAAGAAAAAATTTGCTGATAACAATACAGTTCGTATCTTTGCCGTCCGCTTTAAAAAAGTGGTAGTTCTTCGAAAGGAATCTGGATAGAGAAAGGGGATAAAGGAAGGAAAAA
>NZ_JBTLQH010000058.1:0-37570 GCF_054461575.1 Flavitalea flava | reverse complement strand
TTTGTGACCTTGTCACAAGGGCTCATTGGAGTTATTGAAATATAACTCTATTCGCTTATTCCGCTAATTATTGGCCTTCGGCCCCTACCCCGCTTCCAAAATGCAAAAACCCTGCGAGTTACCGCAGGGCTTCGAAAAAATATAACACAGCCTTAAAACAGGAGGCGGATTGAACCGGCTACTAGACTTTAAAGTGAGCGAATGCTTTATTGGCTTCAGCCATACGATGAGTATCTTCTTTCTTTTTGAAAGCTCCACCTTCACCTTTGCTGGCTGCAACGATTTCTCCGGCTAATTTCTCAGCCATGCTGCGGCCGTTTCTTTCGCGGCTGAAGCGGATGAGCCATTTAATGCTCAGGGAGATCTTTCTGTCTGCACGTACTTCAGCAGGGATCTGGAAGGTAGCACCACCGATACGACGGCTGCGAACTTCTACAGCAGGAGTGATGTTGGACAGAGCTCTTTTCCAGATCTCATATCCATCCTCATTTGTCTGCTTACCTACTTTTTCCATGGCATCGTAAAAAATATTATAAGCAGTATTCTTTTTCCCTTGCCACATCAGGTTGTTCACAAAGCGGGTCACCAGCTTATCATTGTATCTTGAATCGGGTGCCAGTGGTAATTTTTTGGCTTGCGTTTTCCTCATTTTTTGATGGAATTACTAGTTATAATTATTTTTTACCTTTTGTTGCTGCGGGTTTTGCACCGGCCTTTTCTTTCTTGGTACCGTATTTGGAACGGCTCTTCTTACGATCTTTCACACCAGCCGTATCCAGGCTGCCGCGAACGATATGATAACGTACACCTGGTAAGTCCTTTACACGACCACCACGGATCAGAACGATCGAGTGTTCCTGTAAGTTGTGGCCTTCACCCGGAATATAGGCGATAACCTCTACTTTGTTAGTCAAACGTACTTTCGCCACCTTACGCAAGGCAGAGTTTGGCTTTTTAGGTGTAGTCGTGTACACACGTGTACAAACACCGCGACGCTGCGGACAAGCATCCAAAGCCCTGGATTTGCTCTTTGCTCTGATGATCTCTCTTCCTTTTCTAACTAATTGTTGTATAGTAGGCATTCTTGACCTAATTTTTATTTGGGACGGCAAAGGTAATTTTCCTTTGGGAAATAAACAAAAGAAATTAAAGATAAAAATGGAAATTAGGGGATACGGCCCTTATACTCTCCTATTCCTGCTTATACCTTGAACATCCAGCCCCGGGTATCGGCAGTTTTACCTTCCCGGATGTCCGTCAACATCTTTTTGACGGCCGGAACAGCCTTCCAGGTATTCGTATCGAACTTCATGGTATAATCCTCGTAGCGAAGCTCCTGGATCATGGAGACGGTAGCGGCAGTGCCGGTCCCGAATAACTCCTTGAGTTCCCCTGCTTTATGAGCATTGATGATCTCGTCGATGCTGATCGGTCTTTCTTCGACCTTATAGCCCTGCTCCCTGAGCACTTCGATTGCGCTGTCCCTGGTAACCCCTTCCAAAATGGTCCCTGCTTCCAGGTCCGGGGTAATTACTGTATTTCCGATCAGGAAGAAAACATTCATCGTACCGATCTCCTGAACATATTTGTGTTCAAAAGCATCGGTCCAGAGTACCTGGTCGTAACCTTTTTCTTTGGCGACGGCTGTAGCCAGCAAACTGCTTCCATAATTGCCGGCGGCCTTCGCAAAACCGATCCCCCCTTTAGCAGCCCTGGTAAACTTTTCCTCCACATAGATCCTCATCGGCGTCGAATAATAAGGGCCGGTTGGGCTCAGTAAGATCATGAACTTGTAGGTATCGGAAGGTTTTACCCCGATCACTTCGTCCGTAGCGAACATAAAGGGACGGATATATAAAGAATAATCATTCTTTTTAGGGATCCAGGCCTTGTCGAGAGCGACCAGCCGGCGCATCCCTTCTATAAAGATTTCTTCCGGAACGGCAGGCATACACATGCGTTCTGCAGACAGGTTAAAACGTTTGAAATTATCGTATGGGCGAAATATATAAGGGTTTCCCTCCTGGTCATTATAGGCTTTGATCCCTTCGAAAATGGACTGGCCATAATGAATGGCTGCCAGAGCAGGCGAAAGGGACAGGGGCTGGTAAGGCCGGATCGAAACGGATTTCCATTCGCCATCGGCATAGTCCACTTCCAGCATATGATCGGTCATATATTTACCGAACGGGAGGTTATTAAAATCGATCTCCCCGATTTTACTCTTGGCTGTTTTCGTAACTTGAATATCCAAAGCAGCGATCATAACGAACTGATTTTTATTAGCACAAATAAATGAACAATCTTTTGTAACCACAAAGAAACGAACAATCTTTGTGGTTACAAAATCACAAACTAACAAATGTTAGTTTTTATAGTTTGCTCCTGTCAACCTAAGTACTATGAGCCTGAACAACATTGAACTGCCCGAAAAAATCCTCACGGAATTATACCGGGATACCTTAGTGGCCCTGGAAACGCCCTATAAGGCTAAAGAAAGAAAAAAGGATACAACTGAGGATAACCCGGAAGAAAAGATACCTGGTAGAGCGGCAGCCTCCCAGGCTGCAGGTCGGGTTGTTAACACAAACGCCGAAGACAAAGTGCCGGAGATACAAACAGCTGAAGTCAAGCCAGCAGAAATCAAATCAAAGGAAGTCAAACCGGCCGAGCCTCAATCTTTGGTTCCGGAAATGAAAATCCTCGGTCTTAATAAAAAGAAAATAACGATTCTGGTAAAGTCGCCCGGAGTAGCCTTTCTTCCAGACGATCAACTGGCCTTCCTGACCAAAATACTGGAAGCCTGCAGAATGAATATGGGAGATGTGGCCATTGTAAACCTGGCCAGCGCTCCTGTACCTATCGCCGAGCTGAAGCGTCGGTTGCAGCCGGCCTTCCTGATTTTATTCGGTATCGAACCCGTGGAAATAAAACTACCCATGAACTTCCCGGCATTCAAGATCCAGGATTACGATCAGACATCTTATTTGTATGCGTCTTCCCTGAACGAATTAGTTGCGCCGACAGAAGAAAGCAAATTATTAAAAAGCAAACTTTGGGTCTGTCTTAAAAGCATGTTCCAGGTATAGATCGAACCAGCAAAGTTTACATTATGACCAAACTCATATTCGCCACCAACAATCAGCACAAGGTAGAAGAGATCCAATCTGCCATCGGGGATCAGCTGGAAGTGATCAGTCTGCGGCAGGCCGGGATCGATATCGATATTCCGGAGCCCCACGATACACTGGAGGCGAATGCTTCGGAAAAATCCGCGACGATCCACCGCCTTACGGCTATGGATTGTTTCAGCGAGGATACCGGGCTGGAAGTGGAGGCCCTGAATGGGGAGCCCGGAGTAAAAAGCGCCCGGTATGCCGGTGAGGACCGCGCTTTTGAAAAAAATGTAGAGCTGCTTTTGCATAAGCTGGATGGTCAGCCGAACCGGAAAGCCCGGTTTCGCACTGTGATCTCCCTGATACAGGATGGAAAGGAATATCTGTTTGAAGGAATTTGTGAAGGCCGGATCCTGGCAGAACCGAAAGGAGGCCAGGGCTTCGGATATGACCCGGTCTTTGCTCCTGATGGGCAACCAGTCAGGGTAAAGGGTGTATCGGGCAATCTGGAAGAAGAACCCCGTAGCTTTGCCCAGATGACCATGGACGAAAAGAACCAATACAGTCATCGCAGAAAGGCAGCCGATCAACTGATCGCCTTCCTAAGGAAAAAACACTTGTCATGGGAAAAATAAAACTCGCGTTACCGGATAAATTCCCTTTCACCACGCTTATCCCTATACGCATCACCGATCTGAATTATGGCGGCCATGTTGGCAACGATTCCATTCTTTCCCTCCTTCATGAGGTCCGCATACAGTTCCTCCGTCATCATGGATATACCGAGCTGGACCTGGCGGGTACCGGTCTCATCATGGCCGATGTTTCTATTGAGTTCCGTAACGAAATATTTTATGGGGATCAGGTGCGGGCATCCGTTGCCGCCGGCGAATTCTCCCGGATAGGCTTCGATATCTATTACAAACTGGAAAAAGAAACCGGCGAAAAATGGGTGCCGGTCGTTTATGCAAAGACGGGAATGGTCTGTTATAATTATACCTTGAAAAAAGTTACGTCTGTACCGAAGGAAGTTTGCACCGAATTGCTGGGGTGAGAGGGGGTCTTCTTAAAGGCCTTCTTAAAGACTTCTTAAAGTCTTCATAAAGAGCCTTTTTAAAATCTGCTTAAAGCCTTCGTAAAGTAACAGGCCTCTGGTGGTGAGTTTCCGGAAGTGTCAGTATCTGGAGGTGCCTGTGTCAGGAGGTGCAAGTTTCTTGAAGTGTAAGTGTCTGGCGAAGCAAGCTTCGCGGGGAGCGCCCTAAGCGCGGTGCCCGCGCAAGCGGCCGTATCTCATGATGCGACCTAAAGGCCGGATCGCCCTTGGCGATCCCATATGCTCCAGCTCTCCTCCGCCTGTAGTATCAACATCTCATACCCATTCTCCACCACAGCGCCCCGCTCCTCTCCTTTTTGAAGAAACAAAGTCCTTGCAGGGTTATAAACAAGATCGAACAGATAATGTCGGGCAGTGATTGCCTCATACGGCAATAAAGGGAAGTGTTCCGTATTCGGATACATGCCAAGCGGCGAAGTATTGACGATCAGGGTATGAGAACGGATAAGCTCCGCATTCACCTGGTCATAGTAAAGATCATTTGTAAAAGGCCGGGGGCTCCTGGAAACAAACCGATAGTCAAGTCCGAGCTTGCGGACCACGAATTCCACGGCCTTGGCAGCCCCCCCCGTTCCCAGGATCAGTGCGTGGGTGTGGTGAGGCTGCCATTTTTTGAGCAGGGAAATTTCAAAACCGATCACATCCGTATTGTAACCGGTCAGCTGCCCCTTCTCTATCCTAATACAATTACAGGCATTGATCGCGGCTACAATGTCATTTTTTTCCTGTAGAAAAGGAATGACTTGCTCTTTATAAGGGATGGTCACATTCAATCCGCAAAGATCCGGGTCTTGAAGCAGGGCGGGTAGTTCTGAGATATCCTTCAGCGGATAAGTCTCGTATACACAGCCGGTAATCCCTTCCCTTTCAAACTTCTCCGTAAAAAAGCGTTGGGAGAAGGAGTGAGAGAGGGGATAACCGATCAGGCCGAACTTCCTCATTTTGTTTTTACTTTATCCAGGAACAACTCGAAAGTGTCTCCGCGAAGACCAATACGCATGGCTTCCATGGCGATCACTTCGCTTGGAGCGATATTGCCGAGATTGACATTGCAGCCAATCAGTTCGATAAAATAAAGCTGCTGAGCCTTCTGCGGAGCTTCCCAAAGGATCTTTTCGGCAGGGATCTGGGTGAGGATTTCCTGAACCAGTCCTTCACGGACTTCGCCGCTTCCGCGATAGATGCCCACATTTCCTGCTTCCCTGGCTTCTGCGATCACATACGTGGCTCCTGCGTTCAGCTCGGCGCGCATCAGTTCGATCCATTTATAGGGGGGAATGATATGTTCGGCATCCTTGCTGCCCACTTCACTCAACACCGTAAAATGTTTGGTGAGTTTTTCGATATACCCGCATTTCTCGGCGTGAGGTATCGTGATCGAGCCATCGCTGACCTCGATATGGGTAATCCCATAATCTTTACAAACGGCTATATAATCATCGAACTGGTTGCGGATCAGGAAAGCCTCGAAAAGAGTTCCCCCAAAATAGACCGGCATATCGTATGACTGGTAAATTTCTATCTTCTCTCTCAGGTTGGGGGTAACGAAGGCCGTACCAAAACCCAATTTGAGGATATCCACATGAGGGTGGGCCACACTAAGAAAATTCTTTGCTTCCTCGATACTAAGTCCTTTGTCCATGACCATCGTAATTCCATGCTGACGCGGCTTCAGCATCCTTTCCGGGATCTGTGTAAGTTTAAAATTCATCCTTCAGATAATTTTATTCGTAATTAATGTCTTGGTGGTTACCGGCGCAAAAATAGGTCTTGCAGGCGAAAAAACAGGGAGTTACTCCCGAAAAACAACAAACAGCCCTATACAGTCATCTTCTGTTCAGCGTAGTATTAAATTAAAATGTAATTAAAAAATTTGCTAAAGGTATTAGGGAAAGGGATTTTTTTGAAAGTAATTCCTTTCCCTAATACACATAATGATGGCAAACCCTCAAGCTTCGCTGTGGGTTTGCCAACTGGCCTCCAGCCAGTTTAGTCCTAACACAAGTCATGCAGATTTATTCTTCTTATACCTGCCAATAATTTCCACGACAGGCTGATATTGCAGGATCACGGGATTCAATTCCAATAATTTTTTTAAGAGTTTGGGAGCCTGCGACATTGCTTTTTCCAATTGCAGCAGCCCTTCCTTCGATTTTCCCAGCGCAAAATAAACCGCGGTCAGATAGAATATAAACAATGGTTTTCCGCCGGTGATCTTGATCGCGGCTTCGACCTGTTCCAGGGCTTCGTCAAAAAACTCAGCGTTATACAAACAACGTATCAGTGCTTCCCAGCTGGATATATTCCGGGGGCGCATCCGGACAACATTGGAAAAGAACTGGATCGCCTCTTTGAAATCCCCCAGCTGCATCTTGCATTCTCCCATGGCCAGGTTATATTCCGGCTGCATCGTGTGAATACGCATGGCGGCTTCCAGTTGTTTCACCGCCTGGATCCACTGTCCTTCATTGATATAGGTACAGGCCAGTTTGTAATATAATTTGCTGTCGTCGGGATTGAGATGCGAGGCCTTCCGGTAATAGAAACGTGCCTGAGCGTAATTATCCAGTTTATCGTAACAATGACCGATCGCTTCGTAGATCACATCTTCAGGGCGGGATAATTCCAGCACTTTCTCCAACGCTTCTATCGCATCCTTGTACTTACGCATACGGATATACGCATCTCCCATATTCCGGTAAGCATAGTCGAATTTTTCGTCGATGACCAGCGCATACTTATAGGCATCCACTGCTTTTTCGTACAACTTCAGACCCTGATAGGCCGCAGCGAGATTGAACCAGGCCAGTTCACTGTAGGGATTATCTTCTATGATCTGGTTATGAAGGGCAATACTTTCTTCA
Organism: Flavitalea flava; assembly: GCF_054461575.1. Taxonomy (NCBI): domain Bacteria; kingdom Pseudomonadati; phylum Bacteroidota; class Chitinophagia; order Chitinophagales; family Chitinophagaceae; genus Flavitalea; species Flavitalea flava. Next base: position 30,476 of record NZ_JBTLQH010000058.1, on the reverse strand, counting down.
TTCCTTCCCGTGAAATCGGTCCAGAAACAGATCTTATACAAGGCCTCCTCGCTTCCGGGATCCTGTTCCAATATAAGTTTCAGACAATCGAAGATTTTATCGAACTCTTCGTAATCATCGTAAACATCCGCCAGTTCGAACAAGAGTTCGATACGTTCGTCGCCTTCAAAATATAACAGGGCATTCTCCAGCAATATAACGGCCTTCTCCGGCTGGTCGAGCGCCAGATAAGCATCCGTCTTCAAAATAAATAAATTGATATCTGCTCCGTCGAGGAGTTCTGCCTGGTCGAGGATCGACAGGGCTTCATAATAACGCCGGGTTGCGATCATCAGATCTGCCTTTTTGATCAGCAGGGCTGAGGAATAGGGATATTGTTCGATACCTATTTCCACCGCCTCGATAGCCTGTGTGATGTCCTCCGTGTCGTCAAAATAATCGATAATCTTCTCAAAGGACTCTTCTTCGAGGAAAGAATTGTTCCGGCCACTCCTTAGATCCTGAAATTTCTTCAGCAGTTCCTTCATTTCCTCCTTATCCTGATGGTATGGATTTTCTTGCATGTGTTTAAGGTTATTGTAAGTTACAGCATAATACCCTTTCTACAAACTTTTTACCCCGACCCGGCAACCCTGAATATCATATATACGTATATAACCTGGAAGGGTTATTAAAAGTTCATGCAGGAGCCGCCGGTTATTGACGAAAAAGGTTCAGTACAGATCAGCACCAAGCCCAAAAACGGAGGAAAAAAAGTGGATAAATTAAGGGTGACCAATTAGGGCGGTGCAGGGAAAAAGCGGTGGAAATGGAGAAAAAAGGGGAAAAACGCCCTTTCCCAGGTAAAAAGATGACTTTTATAGCCTTGATAGTTAAAGGTTTATTAAAATTTGTGACAAACGGTTAAAAAATACCCAAATAATATATCTATATTTGTAAAAATTATGCTAAAACCAGCTACCATAGCAGTGAGAAAGTTGATCCGCAAGGCGGTCGTCAGTACGCTGATGATTGCCATCGTAGGATTAGCCTTCGCCAGCAAAGGTGGTGGGGGTGAAAAGAAAAAGAGCAATGCCGTTCCTTTTAAGAATGAATTTGTTCCAATCCGCACGACAAATAATTTTACCCTCAAAAGCGGTCCTTCTTACGGAGGCAGTTTTATTCTGGGTCAGGAAAAAACAAAGACTGCCATCGCATTTAATACCGTGGTTGCTTACGAAAGAGGCAACACGGTCTATATTCTGCCTTATAAGTATAAAGTGAACACGTCAGTTTACATGAATACATCCGGTAAGACCAATCTGCAATTACTGGATCTTCGCATCAAGATGCACAAGTAATTTCCCAAATTTATTAATTCTATTAACCTCCGGGGCTATCCCCCGATATTCATTTTCTTGCTTTCTTCATAATTCATTTCGCGGTAACCGGTCTTCGGAATATCGAATTTTGAGGCGGGAACGGGATTTAAATTAACCTTCGAAATCCTGTATTTCAATTTGAGATTGCCGTTTGCCAGTTCGTATTCAAGAGGTAAACCATCCAGGTTGCGGAAAGGAGGATCATAGTCCTTATTTTCAGGAATGATATCCTTAGTATAAAAGACTGTTAGCGTTACTCCTGACTTCGTTTGGGCAGTAGCTTTTATACATTTATAGCCTGCTATCTCCCTGCTCTCCGAAGAATTCTTAAACACCATCCCTTCATAGAGTTTGTTTCTTTCCTCCCAGTTCTCATGTGTAAGGCGGATAAGCAATTTCTGGCCGCTTACTTCTTTGAGGATAATCGCGAGACCTGTATTGGAATCGAACAGCGTGGTAGAGGAAAACAAGGGATTCGTCATTTCAGAACGGCTCTTACTTCCTTTGATATAAACCGAATGCGTGGCGACCTGGTTTGGGTCGGCTTGTTTGGGTTTATCATCCGCCGATACGACCGAATAATCATAGACGAGGGTAAGTTCAGCGACTTTCTTCTGTGCATGGGAAGGTATGAAACCCCATAATAAAAAGGCGGTTCCCAGAACGGCTACAATGGTGAAGTTTCTCATCGGTTAACTTTTAATGAACTATCCTGTAAAATAAGAAAGACCTTTCAATACACAACATATTGAAAGGTCTAATTTGCCGATAAACCGTTAAAATCGAAGGATCCGGGACGCTGCCCGGATTCCTCCGCTATCTTATTTTTTTATTGGGCTGGGTCTTTTTCTGCGCCTCCTGCATTTGCTCAAGGCGTTCCTGCCATTTGGATTTTGACTTTGGCTTGGTCCTGTTCTCCTGCAATTTGGTCAGGATCTTTTCGTGATCGATGATATAGTTCTGGATGACGAACTGAAGGATCAGCGTGATCACATTGGAAACCGTATAATACCAGGTCAGCGCCGAAGCAAGACTGTTAAAGAATATCAATAACATGACCGGCATGATATAAGGCATGTATTTCATGGCCGGATTGCTCTGGTCAGGAGTCATACTCATACCGTATAAGGAGATCAGGAAACTGGTAATTACAGCCAGCGTGGCAAAAAGACTGATATGGTCTCCGTATCCTGGAATGGTAAAACCAAAATGTGCAACAACATCATAAGTCGATAGATCCTTGGACCATAAAAAGGATTCTCCCCGCAAAGCAATATTCGAGTTAAAGAAACTATACAGAGCAAAGAAAATCGGGATCTGCAACAGTGCCGGAATACAGCCTCCCAGAGGGTTCACCCCCGCTTCCCGGAAGAGTTTCATCTGCTCCATCCCTACCGCCTGCTGGTCATCCCCTACCCTTTTTTTCATCGCTTCGATCTCAGGGCGAAGGGCCTTCATTTTGGCGCCGCTCAAGTAACTGCTATACACCAACGGAGAAGTGAAAAGACGGATAAAGAGCGTCAGCAACAGGATCGCGATCCCGTAACTGGCAATATGTTTTTTGAAGAAATCGAACACAGGCATAATGACATAAACATTCACCGGACGAACAAAAGAATACATATTTCTTCCCAGGTCGATGATCCTGTCCATTCCGGGGGCCTGTTTCTTCAGGATATTAAAATCATTGGGTCCGTAATACAACTGAAAGGGCAAGGTCACCGACGCTCCGGTGGGAACCTTTGCCTGCAGAACGACATCTACCTTAGCAATTACAAGAGAAGAATCAGAAGCTTCCTTCAGCATATGGACGGAACCCGAATTAAAACCGTTCTTTGCGATCAGGGTCGTGTTAAAGAATTGCTGGGAGACGCTGATCCATTGCACCGGTTTTTCGAAGGTCCTTTCCGTTTTGCTCTGGATATAATCGAAATTATTGTCCTCATAATAACAGATGCTGGTCAGCCTCTTTTCATTGACTACATTGTCCTGTACTTTCCCCACATGCGCCTGCCAGGCCAGGTTGAAATTGTTCTGACTGAACAGCTTTTCCGGATTGCCGATGGCGATATCCCAATCGACCCGGTATTCATTGGGGCGGAGGGTATATTGATGTACGAGTGTCGTTCCTTCGGGAGTTGGCAACCGGAAGGTGACGGTCTGACTTCCATCTGCATTTTTGATAAGTTCCCCATCCCTGAAATACAGATCGGCTATTTGGGCGGATTGATTGGGGGCGGTATTGATGGGATAAGAAATATGCCCGCCGGTTGCGGTATCCACCAGTTTTACCAGGGAACTGTCGAATGATTTGAATTGTTTCAGGGCAACGGAGACAGGCTGTCCCCCTTTATTGCTGAAAATGACCCGGATCAGTTCATTTTCCACCGTCAGCAGCTTTTCTTTGCCATTGATCGCGCCATTAAATCCGAGGGTATCCCGTACAGCCTGAACGGCAGGGTTGAATTTGGCCGTATCGGCCGCTTTGGCCGCCTGTAACTGATGGGCCTTGACATTAGCGATTGAATCTTCCGCCAGTTTCTTCTGCAACTCCAATGCATGACTGCTTTTTGTAGACATGTACAAATAAGCAAACAGTAAAAGCCCCAGCAGCACAAACCCAATCACCGTATTGCGATCCATTCCCATTATAATAGTTTTTTAGGAAGTGCAAATATAGGGGCTTTTTAAGCTAGAAGCTAAAAGGTTCAAGCCACATGCCTGACTTTCTCGGCTGGAGGCGGAATTCGGACGGTGGGTGGCATAAAGCCAAAGGCAGAAGGGGGGGAAGGTAAGTGGCGGGAAAGCTGGAATATACTTCAAACGACAAGAGCGCAAGGGCATTGTATGCCATTGCGCTCCTCTCTCATATCGGGCGCCTTTTGGCGCCTCGGGGCCCGTGGCCCCTAAATCATTTCACTCTGCAGCAAAGGGTTCTTCACCGCGCTTTTGGAGTCCGCAAACTCCTTGGCGGCCCTGATGAACTGGACAAAGATCGGCTGGGGGGTCTCTACAGTGCTCTTCAGTTCGGGATGATATTGAACACCGATAAAGAAGGGATGGCTTGGTAGCTCAATGATCTCCACCAAACCGCTTTCCGGGTTGGTACCGCTGGGAACCATTCCGGCCTGTTCGAAGGACCGCAGATAGGCATTGTTGAACTCCCAGCGATGACGGTGTCTTTCGCTGATCTCCGCCTGTCCGTAGATTTCCCGGGCCAGAGAGCCCTCTTTCAGCGTACAGGGATAGGCTCCCAAACGCATGGTGCCACCCTTGATGGTCACTTTTTTCTGTTCTTCCATCAGATCGATGACAGGTTCGGGTGTATTCGGATTCATTTCGGTGGAATGCGCATCCTTGAAACCCAGTACATTACGGGCAAACTCAATCACGGCCATTTGCATGCCCAGACAGATTCCGAAGAAAGGCAGCTTATTTTCCCGGGCATATTTGACCGCGATGATCTTTCCTTCCACCCCGCGATGACCAAAGCCAGGGGCTACGAGTAACCCGTCCAGGTTACCCAGTTTCTCGGACACATTTTCATCGGTAATGAATTCACTGTGCACATTCACGACATTGACTTTGCATTCATTGATCGCTCCTGCATGAACAAAGGATTCCAGAATAGATTTATAGGCATCCTGCAGTTCGATATATTTACCGATCAGACCGATCGTAACCTTGCTTTTGGGGTATTTCAGTTTATCCAGGAATTCCTTCCAGCGGACGAGTTCCGGCTCATGATGATGGGTAATATTCATTTTCTTCAGACAGAACAGATCCAGTTTTTCCCGCATCATCAATAAGGGAACTTCATAGATCGTGGACGCATCCAGCGCTTCGATCACTGCATCCAGTTTTACATTACAGAACTGAGCGATCTTTTTGCGGATCTCCGGGGACAGAGGCTCCTCCGTACGGCAAACGATCACATCCGGATGTACGCCTTCCTGGCTTAATAATTTTACGCTATGCTGGGTTGGTTTGGTCTTTAATTCTTTAGCCGCTTTCAGATAAGGAATCAGCGTGAGGTGAATGACCACACAATCCTCTTCCGGCATTTCCCATTGTAACTGACGGACCGCCTCGATAAAGGGCAGGGATTCGATATCCCCTACCGTACCGCCGAGTTCCGTGAGGATAATATCGTATTTATTGCTTTGACCCAATAAAAGCATTCTTCTTTTGATCTCATCGGTGATATGGGGAATGACCTGAACGGTTTTACCGAGATAAGCCCCTTCCCTTTCTTTATTAATTACCGTTTGATAGATCCTGCCGGTAGTCACATTATTGGCCTGAGTGGTAAAGATGTTCAGGAACCTTTCATAATGCCCGAGATCCAGATCCGTTTCGGCGCCGTCTTCCGTTACAAAACACTCGCCATGTTCATAAGGATTCAACGTACCCGGATCGACATTGATGTAGGGATCGAACTTCTGGATAGTAACTCGCAGACCCCTTGCCTGTAGCAGCTTCGCCAGGGAAGCGGCAATAATACCTTTACCTAATGAGGAAGTTACTCCACCTGTAACAAATATAAATTTGGCCATATAATGGTTAGTTAATTTATAATTAAATGCCTTGTTTTTGGAATGCGTGAAAAGAATGGCTTTTGCATGTAATTCTTTTCCCGCATCTGCATAATTTATTGTGAGGCTCAGCCTTAGCTGGGGCCGTGCTCACGAACTGGGTGTAACCCAGGTACAATAGCGTGCGACAGGTGAAAAACAATAAATAGTAACTCATTGATCCTACCCTTATTTTCCGGCTTTACCACATCAGCCGTTGTTCAACCGGTTTTAATGCCAGTCGTACATAAATCATAAAGATTGTATTCAATGAAAAAGTTAGATCGCTAACGATCGTCCAGCCTATTTATTTATTTGAATTATTTCCAGAATACCTGTCTAAATTGTGACCCGTTGAAAACCAACAGATAGGAAATCCCAAGAGGTCATGCAAAGCTACACCAATTTTTCAACCTGCAAAAATCACGGATTCCCGATGTGGATAAATTTGAATAACTATCCTCCTTGCAGCGCTGAACCATTCAGAATAATCTGCCATTGGTAACTTGTCCGGCTATAATTTAGCCCAAAGGGGTTCGGGCATCCCCTAAATTAAGACGGCCCGGTATACCGGGCCGCTTCCTTGCAGATTCAATATGTTAGCTTAGAATAATAATTGGCATTAACAAAGGTTAGCGATTAGAAGATCATCTGAAACTAAAATCGGCCAGCGTAAAAGACGATCTTGCCTTTACTTCAGTCTGGCTGGCAGAAATACTTTTGCTTAATTCTCCTTTTCCAGCGATTTTGTCAGTTGAATTGATCTTTACAGCGTGCAGGACCGCAATTGCGGCAATCTCTAGGGCTAATACAATAAATGTCGAGGACTTACCTTTTTTCATGGTTAAATTGGATTTAAGGAATTTTCTTTAGGATCTTGATTAAGTGTACCTTATGGCCACAAAGCTACACTAAAACGAAGGAGTTTGCAATTTATTTTGCCCCCCTGGGGTAAATTCAGCCCTTGCCCTCCCTTGCTTATGCATCAAATCTGTAATACGAATATGTTCCTAAACGGCTAACAACCATTTACATATGGGACATATTCATATGTTTTGGTGGGATAATCTTTATTATCTTGGGGAGAGATTTTACCTGAAAACCCCCTATCTATGAATTTGAAAAGGTCCATATTGATCCTATTTTGTCTTGCCAACCTATTCTATTCCCGATCCCAGGTCAATTTTTCAGCCTATAAACCCATCGTTCTGACATTAAAGGTTCCTCCAAAGGAAAAGGCCGGTTATTCCACTCCTTTTTTCAACCATTTTCAGGTGATGGATGAAAGACCCGATACGGCAAGGGTCGGTGTCCACGCAAATTCCCGCACGACATCCCACCCAAAGAACCGGCAATGGGTATTCCCCCAAGGCCTTTCCCGGGAAGTAGAAACTTTTTTGAATGCCGGCTTTACTGCTTCTCAAACGGAATACTCGGCCCTGATCGTGGTCCGTGCTTTCTGGATTGCCGATGCCAATTATATCAGGGAGGAGATGCTCAAGGATCCGGAAAAAAGAGCAGACCGGATCAGGATCCGTCTAAAAGCAGAAATATATGTTGTAAAGGATAGTAATTATATGCCTTTATTCCGTTTTGATTCTTTACAGGTCACTTCAAAAAATTCTTATTGGAACTTAGATACAGATGTTAGCCAGTACCTGGCCGAAATCCTGGGTGAGCTGGCAGACAGTTCCGCATTCCTGGCAGCCCAAAAAATAAACAAACTCCGGCATCTCACCCTGGACGATATCCGCAGGTTCAACCAAACCCGTTTTCAGGCTCCCATATGCAGGGACAGCCAACTGGTTAAAGGAGTGTACACCAGTTTCCAGGAGTTCCGGAATAACGATCCGTTAATCAGGGATTTCGAGATCCACACGGAAAAAAAGAAACAATATCTTTATCTGAAAGACGGTGAAGGGCATACGAATTATTCCCACACGGCCTGGGGATATTGTGATGGAAAAACAGTCTATATTATGCGGGATGGAGCTTTGCGCCCCACTTGCAAAGAAGGAAACTCTTTTTATCTTTTCGGGAATGCGAGCCTTACGGCAAAGGAGTATGGTTATGTTTATAATGATCCAAATAATGGAAGAACAGTAATTGGTCAGCCTTATAATGATCCCCTTATCAATAATCAGTCCTCCGGTTCCCTGCCTTCCTTTAAGCCCGGTGGAGCAGCAATGGGGGCTGGTTTACTGGCCAGTGGATTACTAACCGAATTGCTCGATAATACAAAGACAAAGGTTCTTGAACGCATTTTCGCGGTGGATATGGATTCCGGAGCATTTTATTGATTCGACCGGGCGGAATTCCACCAGTTCGACCGGTTGGAATGAATGGAGTCATTAATTCCAACCGGTCGAAAGGTCCTAATCCTTGGCGATCTTCTCATAACTCGCCACCAGTCCCTTTATCAGCGAGGAGCTGAAACCCTGATGTTCCATTTCGTTCAGACCGGCAATGGTGCATCCTTTGGGAGTGGTCACCTTATCGATCTCCTGTTCCGGATGCGTGCCTTTCTTCAGTAATAATTCCGCGGCACCTTTAACCGTTTGTGCGGCGATCAGGTTGGCCGTGGCCGCATCAAAACCGATCTCGATCCCGCCCTGGATATTGGCCCGGATATACCGCATGGCGAAGGCCGTACCGCAGGCGCCGAGAACTGTTGCCGCATCCATCAGTTTCTCTTCTATCTTTACCGCTTTACCCAATTGACTGAATACCTCATGTACATATTGTAACTGGTCTTCATTTACATTCCGGGCAGCGATGCAGGTCATACTTTCCTGGATGGCAATAGCCGTATTGGGCATGGCCCTTACGATGGGCACTTTTTTGTCGAGACAGGAGGCGATATGTTCGATGGAAACACCGGTCACCACGGAGACCAGTACCTGGTTATCCCGGAACTCGTCTTTCAGGGAACGAAGAATATCGTTTACCTGGAATGGTTTTACGGCCAGGATTACCAGGTCGGCATAACGAACCGCTTCTTCATTTTTGTCGCTGACCAGTACCCCTTTTCTTTCCAGTTCGTTCAGGGTCTGGATATTCCGTTTGGTGATCAGGATCTGCTGAGGCTGGACAAAACCGCTCAGGATCAAACCTTCTGCAATGGCAGTACCTAAATTTCCGCCGCCGATAATGGCAATCTTCTTATTCATAAAATGAATTGACAACACCGGCTACTGCCGGTATTCCTTTAAAAATAAACATCTTTTTAGAGAAAAGCTTCTTTGGCAAGGTAATTCCGCACATAATCGTCAACGCCTTCTTCCAGAGAATGAAAAGGAGCGCTATAACCTGCCTCACGCAATTTCTGCATATTTGCTTCCGTAAAATACTGATACTTATCCCGGATATCCAGGGGCATATCTATATACTCGATCCGGGCGGGCAGATCCAGACCGGCAAAGGTGGCTATTACAAGATCTTCGAAGGACCGGGCCTTACCGGTACCCAGGTTATAGATCCCCGATGCGGGCTGGTTCTCCATCAGCCAGTAACATACCTTCAGCAGGTCCTTTACGTACACAAAATCGCGCAATTGCTGACCGTCCTTAAAATCGGGGCGATGGGATTTGAATAGTTTGACCAATCCGTCTTTTTTCACCTGGTTAAAGGAATGAAAGATCACACTGGCCATCCGGGCTTTATGGTATTCATTGGGACCGTAAACATTAAAGAACTTCAGACCTGCCCAGAAGGGGGGAAGCGCTTTCTGATGCAGCACCCATTTGTCGAATTCATTCTTGGAAACGCCGTAGGCGTTCAGGGGGTGCAGGGATTCGACGATATCATGCCTGTCATCGTAACCTTTATCGCCGGAGCCATAGGTGGCGGCGGAAGAGGCATAGACGAGCGGTATGTTTTGGATCGTACAATAATCCCAGATCTTTTTGGAATATTCAACGTTCAGGTGCTCGTGAATGGAATAATTGAATTCCGTAGTATCTGTTCGCGCTCCGATATGAAACACAAAACCAATCGATGGTTTATGCTCCCCCAGCCATTCGAAGAACTGTTCCCTTTCCACCCGGTGGCTGAAGATTTTGCCTTCCAGGTTGGGCACTTTATCAGGGCGGTTAAATTCATCTACCAGGATCAGGTCGTGATAGCCTTGCTGATTGAGGAATCCGGTAAGGCAACTGCCGATAAAGCCGGCTGCCCCGGTGACCACTATTGTAGTATGCTTATCCATCTTATTTACTGAACCCTTCGGTTAATTCCTTCCTGAATAAAATTCCTTCCTGAATAATCAGCACCAGCTTAATTGACAGCAGCCAGTTTATTCGCATTCAGGATATTCTCGATTGCCGTATCATATTTCTCTTTCCATTCACCTACATTACCCCAGTCCATACCATCCACTTCAAAGGATCCTTTGGTGACAAAACCCAGTTCCTCACTGGGATGATTACCCAGGGCCTCTTTAAAGGCGGCTACTTTGGCAGGATGTACGCTTACCACTACCCGGCTTTGTGATTCCCCAAACCAAACGGCGTCTTTACGCAGATGGAAATCCGAAGCAACCACATCGAACCCCAGATTATTCGGGAAGGCAGATTCTGCCAGGGTCACGAACAAACCGCCTTCGCTCACATCATGGGCAGAGCGGATCAGCTTCTTTTTGATCAGACCGGCTAGTTTCTGCTGGAGGACGAATTCTTCTTCCAGCTCAAAATGAGGAGCCGGACTAAACTCCACTTTCCTTATTTTATGCAGGTATTCGGAGGAATTGATATCGTTATTGCTTTTACCCAGGAGGAAGACCAGATCGCCTTCTTCTTTAAAGTCCAGGGTCATCTTGTCTTTTACATTGTCGAGCAAACCAACCATTCCGATCGTAGGTGTCGGATAAACGGCGCCTTCGGGATGCTGGTTATAGAAACTTACATTTCCGCCGGTGACGGGGGTATCGAATTTACGGCAGGCCTCTCCCATTCCCTTTATCGCATTGACGAACTGGTAATAAACTTCCGGATCGTAAGGATTACCAAAATTGAGACAGTTGGTCACGCCTAAGGGCTGACCGCCGCTGCAGACGATATTTCGTGCAGCTTCTGCTACCGCCATCATCGTTCCTTTATAGGGATCGGCATAAACGTAGCGGCTGTTACAATCGGTCGTAATCGCCAAGGCTTTATCAGAACCAGAACTTCGGCCCTGAACGTCGTTCAGGCCTCGTTCGTAACCATCACTTCGTTCGGTTACTTTTACCAGCACGACGGCTGCATCGCTGGGTTGGTTGGTGGAGGAATTGGCTGTACCTACTGTACTATCGTATTGAACGGCAATCCATCTTTTCGAGGCGATATTCGGAATGGCGACCAGTTGTTCGGCTACTTCGCGGAGATCATCCGGTACGTCGATCTTATCTGCATCGAAGGCCTGGATCTTTTTCAGATAGGTCGGTTCGTTATAAGGTCTTTCGTACTGGGGAGCGCCGCCGCCCAATACCAGTTCATAGGCGGGGATCGTTGCTTCCAGTTCTCCGTTCATATAAAAATGCAGGAGTTTGTCATCCGTAACCTCGCCGATCTCGGCAACAGGCAGATCCCATTTTTCAAAAATGCGGATCACTTCTGCTTCCCTTCCTTTTTTAACGACCATCAGCATACGCTCCTGGCTTTCGCTCAGCAGGAGTTCCCATGCTTTCATATTTTTTTGGCGGGCGGGTACCTTATCCAGATCGATCCGCATGCCCACTTCCCCTTTCGCACTCATTTCCGCCGTGGAGCAGATAATACCCGCCGCACCCATATCCTGCATACCGACAACTGCGCCGGTCTTTATGACTTCCAGACAGGCTTCCAGCAACTTCTTTTCCTGGAAGGGATCTCCAACCTGGACGGCAGGTAATTCTTCCGTACTTTCTTTGGTGATATTAGCAGAGGCGAAGGAGGCTCCGCCGATACCGTCTTTTCCGGTGGCGCTGCCGACGAAGATCACCGGGTTGCCGGTTCCCAGGGCGGTAGCCGATATAGTTTCTCCGTTCTTCAGTATCCCCACGCTCATAGCATTGACCAGGGGATTGGTATGATAACAATCTTCAAAATAGATCTCTCCGCCTACGGTCGGAACGCCAAAACAATTTCCGTAGTGACCGATGCCATGGACGACCCCGGCCAGCAAATGCTGGGTTTTGCCTTCCTTCAGATTTCCAAAACGCAGGGAATTGAGGGAGGCAATGGGTCTTGCTCCCATGGTAAAGATATCCCGGTGGATTCCCCCTACTCCGGTGGCTGCTCCCTGAAAGGGTTCGATAGCCGAGGGGTGGTTATGTGATTCGATTTTGAACACGACGCCATAACCGTCTCCGATATCCATCAGACCGGCATTTTCCTCACCGGCTTTGACCAGCATCTTTTGCCCGTCCCGGGGGAGGGTCTTCAGCCATTTAATGGAGTTTTTATAACTGCAGTGCTCGCTCCACATGGCGCTAAAAGCACATAATTCTGTAAAATTGGGTGTACGGCCCAGCTTTTGTTTGATCGATTCAAATTCCTCTGCGGTGAGTCTAAGCTGCGCTGCCGTTTTTACGTCTATTTCCATAAATTTTAAGAAAACGCAAAAATACGAACGATGGCCCAATAATGGGTCATGCCAGCGCATATTTTGAATAAAATAACCTTTTATAATGGCTCTTCACCCCTCCCTTTATGCATAAAAGGAATAAACCAACCCCTATTGAAAATTGAATAAATCAATATGAATCTGTAGGTTTGCCGGGTATGCCTCCAAAAAAAAGGATTGCCTTTGTAGCCAACACCAGTTGGAGCATCTACAAATTCAGGCTATACCTCATCAAACAATTAATCGAACGCGGGTTCAAATTATACGTGCTGGCGCCAAGGGATGCCTACACCGAACAATTTGAGAACATCCAGGGGCTTGCCTTTATCGAATTGACCAAATTCGAGGCTAAAAGCCTGTCTCCCCTGCACGGATGGCAACTATACCGGGAATTGGTCCATCATTACCGGCAGATCAACCCGGATCTTATATTTCATTATACCATCAAGGCCAATATATTCGGGTCCCTGGCGGCCTCCCGGATCGGGTGTCCTTCTGTAAGTGTCATAACCGGCCTGGGATATGCATTTTCCGGGAAGAATCTTTTACAGGTTACCGCGAAGATCATTTACCGGCAGGTCTTAAGGAAAAATGCCGAAGTTTGGTTCCTGAACAGCGACGACCAGGAAATATTCGTCCGGGAGGGGCTGGTCAAAAAAGAAAAGACATTCCTGCTTGCCGGAGAGGGAGTGGATGCAGATCTGTTTCCGCCTTCTCCCTACGAGCCGGGGAATGGCCCGTTAACCTTTCTGCTGATCGGGCGGATCATCAAACATAAAGGAATCTATGAATTTGTCCGGGCGGCCGAATTGTTGCAGGAAAGGGGATTGGATATCCGGTTCCAGCTCCTGGGCTTTTTTGATGAGGGGAGCCCCGTGGCTATTTCCAAACAGCAGATGGAGGAATGGGCCAGGCAAAAACGAGTGGTTTACCTGGGGCATTCCGACCAGGTCGCGTCCTATATCGGTCAGGCGGATTGTATCGTGCTTCCTTCCTACAGAGAGGGCATGCCGCTCAGTCTGCTGGAAGGCGCCAGCATGTGTAAGGCCCTGATTGCCACAGATACCGCCGGGTGCCGGGAGATCGTCCGCGATGGCATTAACGGGTATCTTTGCCGTAAAAAAGACGGGGCAGACCTGGCCAGTAAAATGGAAAAATATTATCACCTGTCCGCCGAAGCCAAACTACAGATGGGCATGGAAGGAAGGAAGCGTGTGCTGCAGTATTTTACAAAGGAGATCATAACGGATACCTACCTGGACAAAATTACCGTGCTTGTAAAAAAATAGCGTACAGGACATGCATATTCTTCTATTTATCCTTTATAGCGTAATCCTTTGTACGGTGGTGAACCGGATGCCCTTTTTTACAAAAAGCGGGCTCAGGGGTGTAGTCCTGGTCATCTTCTTTTTACTTCGGGTTGGGATGGGAAGTCTGCATAACTGGATAGCCTACCGGTATTATCCACAGCATGGCGATATATGGACTTTTTTCCAAAATAGTTTTTTAACGCGGCAGGAACTACTTTCGGACCTTATGGCTTTTTGGGCGCACAATTCGACACTGGCCTACCTGGCCCATAATCTTATCATCGGGCTGCAGGTGATCCTGAACATTTTTTCCTTCGACAATCTTTATATCAATACCCTCTTGTTTTCCTTTCTGTCCTTTGCAGGAACCATTGCCCTTTTCAGAGCCTTTAACAGCTTTTTCAACAGCAAATTCAACAGCAAACTCAACAGCAACCTGATTTGCAGCCTGCCTGTATTGCTGCTGCCTTCTACCCTGTTCTGGACCTCCTGTATCCATACGGAAGGAATATTGTACCTGCTGCTGGGGTTTCTTTTCTTTAATCTGAACCAGTTGCTTAGGGGAGCAGATGAAGCATCCCCTTCTATCAGGCGACCCCTATTATGTTTTTTCCTGTTTTTGGTAGTCATATTCTTTCGGCCGGGAATCATTCCCGGATTGGTTCCGGCGCTGGGGTTCTGGCTGCTGGCGGAGAAATACCGTTCGGATAAATCATTCCGTTATGCTACACCCCTTCCTACTATCCTGCTGGTGACATCCGTCATTTTTTTGATCCTGGCTTTCTCTGGTGTTTTCCATGCAGGATTTCAATATATCTGCGACCGGCAGCGGGATTTCCTGGCAATGACAGGCAATTCAAGATTGTATTTACCGCCATTGGAGCCAAGCTGGGGCAGTTTTGTAAAAGTCCTTCCCATCGCTGTTCTCAATGGCTTTTTCCAGCCTCTTCCCGGATCAGGAGGACAAAGCATTTATCTTGTTTTTTCATGGGAGAGTATAGTAATCTGGGGAATCTTTGTTTTTGCATTGTTCAGATTCCTCCCCGTCTTTGGGGGTAAACCCTTTTTTTTCGCGAAATCTCCTTTTGAGGCATCTCCTGTATTTACAATCGGAATAACCTTTCTTTTATTTGCCCTGATCAACATGATCATCATCGGCTATACCGTCCCATTCGCGGGGGCCATCATCCGGTATCGCAGCATTTTCCTGCCCTTCTTTCTCGCTCCTGCCCTCTATATCCTTGGGAGTTTTAAGCTGACCCAAAAATTCAACGGCTGGCTTCAAAAGAGCCTCCTGTCCCCTGGTATTGGTTTTGCAATACCATCCTAAAACAACCCATGTATTCAACCACTAATTCCGGGAAAGGTAAATCAACCGCCTCAAAATCGCCTGCCCAAAAACCAGGTACATCCAAACCGGGTTCACACCTGTCAGTTGCAAGTTCAGACGCAAGTATTCAAGGAAATAATACGGATCGTATGATCCCACTGGCCAACCGCCTTCTTGGCCTGACGGCCAGATTTACCTGGAAAATGATCAAAGGATTGGCACATGTGGCCATAAGGATCCCGGGATGGTTTATCCGCCTGAATACCCCAAAGGTTACCGCTAAGGAGGTTACCGCTAAGGAGATTCCTGCCAAGGAAGTCCCCGTGAAAAACATGTCCCCCAAGCCCGGACAGGGCATTTAGGCTATTTCCATTCGGGATTTCCAAAATAGCCAAAAAAATGGCCGTATATATTAAATTACAAATATTTAAAATAGATCAAAAAACATCCAAAAATCTAATCTCAAATATTAAAAACACAATTTTTTCCACTTTTTTTATAGGAGTTTTCCATATTTGGTGGAATGGTCCCCAAAAATTGGTTTATAAGCCGCAATCTCTTAGTTTCGTGAAAACTTTACAGCATGTCATCATTAAGATTTAAAGCTATCGACCACCTAACCACAACACCTGAAAGTAAAACCCCCGGATCAATGAAGATCACTGGTATATTTGGCGAGAACGTATTCACCCTGAAAACAGCCCGTGAATATTTAAGTGATGAAGCCTATAAAAGTTTGACCTCCTCCATCAAAGGCGGTAAGAAAATCGATCGTACCGTCGCTAACCAGATTGCTGCTGGTCTGCGCCAATGGGCTGAGGGTAAAGGAGTAACGCATTACACACACTGGTTCCAACCCCTTACCGGAACTACCGCTGAAAAACATGATTCTTTTTTCACCCTGAAAAGTGACGGAACGGCTATCGAAGAATTCGACGGAGCTGCCCTGATCCAACAGGAACCTGATGCTTCTTCCTTCCCAAGCGGCGGTTTAAGAGCCACTTTCGAAGCCAGAGGTTATACTGCCTGGGATCCTTCTTCTCCTGCTTTTGTGATGGAGATCGGCGCCGGCAGAACACTTTGTATTCCTACCATTTTTGTTTCCTATACCGGCGAATCGCTGGATTACAAGGCTCCTTTGCTGAAAGCGCTGGCTTCTTTGGATAAGGCGGCGGTTGACGTATGTCATTATTTCGATAAGAATGTAACCAAAGTAACCGCTACCCTCGGATGGGAGCAGGAATATTTTGTAGTCGATGAAGGTTTGTTCAATGCCCGTCCTGACCTGGTATTAAGCGGAAGGACCGTATTCGGTCATTCTCCTGCCAAGGGACAACAATTGGAAGATCATTATTTCGGCAGCATTCCCGAAAGGATCTATGCGTTCATGCGCGATTACGAAAATGAATCCTACAAACTGGGTATTCCGCTCCGCACCCGTCACAACGAAGTAGCGCCTGCTCAGTTCGAGTGTGCCCCTATCTTCGAAGAAGTAAGCGTAGCCGTTGATCATAACATCCTGTTAATGGATATCATGGATCGTGTTGCCCGCCGTCACAAACTGCGTGTATTGCTCCATGAGAAACCATTTGCCGGCATCAACGGATCGGGCAAACACAATAACTGGAGTATGGCAACCGACACAGGTGTGAACCTGCTGGCTCCCGGTAAGACGCCAAAGACCAACCTGATGTTCCTGACCTTCTTCGTCAACTCCATCAAGGCCGTCCATGATTATGCAGATGTATTACGTGCTTCTATCGCCTCTGCGGGCAACGATTTCCGCCTGGGTGCCAACGAAGCGCCGCCAGCTATCATTTCCGTTTTCATCGGTGAGTACCTCAGTAAAGTACTGGCTGACGTAAAAGAAAGAGTAGGCGATAAATTCGACGAGCAGGACGAAGCGATCCTGAAACTGGATCTCCACAGAAGCATTCCGGAATTGCTGTTGGACAATACCGATCGTAACAGGACCTCTCCTTTTGCCTTCACCGGTAATAAATTCGAGTTCCGTGCGGTAGGTTCCAATGCCAATTGCGCCAATGCAATGATCTCCCTGAATACTATCATGGCCGAAACCCTGAAGCGGTTCAAGAAGGATGTAGATTCCCTGATCGAAAAAGGCGAGAAAAAAGAGATCGCGATCATGCATGTGATCCGCGAATACGTGGTCAGCAGCGAAAAAGTATTGTTCGAAGGCGACGGATACAGCGACGAATGGCATCATGAAGCAGAAAGAAGAGGTTTACCGAATCTTCCTACCACTCCGCTGGCACTGGATGCAATGATCACCGACAAAGCCAAAAGTCTGTTCGAAACCAATGGCGTTTACACCCATATCGAGCTGGAAGCCCGTCACGAAATCGAACTGGAAAAATATATCAAACGCGTACAGATCGAAGCCCGTGTCATGGGTGAACTGGCTACCAGCCATATCCTGCCTGCGGCCATTAAATATCAGAATACGCTGATCGAGAATATCAGGGGATTAAAAGATATCGGTCTGAATGAAAGCACGTATTCCAGCCAAAAAGCGATCCTGGAAAAGATCTCCGAGCATATCTCCAAGGTGAGCAACCTGGTAGAAAAAATGATCCAAGCCCGTAAGATCTCCAATGCGATCAGCGATACCCGCACCAAGGCTATTGCTTACAGCAGCCAGGTTAAGGAACCTTTCTTCGATGAGATCCGTTACTCCGTTGACAAACTGGAACTCCTGGTTGACGACAACGAGTGGCTCCTGTCTAAATACAGAGAGATCCTGTTCCTTAGGTAGAAGATGAAGTAGAAGATCGGCAAAGACCAATCACGGAAATTTGATTCTCCCCATAAAAAAGGCCGTCTCCCATAAAGAGACGGCCTTTTTATTTCGCTAAAAAATAAGTTTAAATGTCAGTCACCAATTTATCCGTCAATCAATTGGAAGCATTGACATTCTTGGCATCCGGAACTTTTTCATATTCCAGGGTACCCAGCTGTGCAGTAGTGATCACCCGCTTCTTATTATCAAAATAATCGACACTGAATTTCACCGAAAACAAACCCGACTTTATCGTAAGTTCCTTATTATCATCAGACAGCTTCCACTTTCCTTTGTGAACTTTGTCATCAATTACGCTTTCGAATTTATCCCCTTCATAAAAGATCTGAAACACCTGATCCGTCTTGTAATAGCCAGGTATATCCTTATCTTCCCCATTCTGGGTCCATTTCACCAGCTTCCATTTCCCCAACAGCTCTGCCGAAGTTTGCGCCTTTGCGAACGATAGGGTACCGAGAAATAACAACATCAACGTGACATTTTTCATAGCTACCTTTTTTTTTGTTTATAATTCTTTATTCTTTTACTCCATTATCCTTTCTTTCGCCCATTTCATAGCCGTCTCCAGCTGCTGTTTCATCGTCAGGTTGGAATTGTCAAGGACGATGGCATCCCTGGCCTGGCGAAGGGGACTGATCTCCCGGTGGGAATCTATATAATCCCGCATCTCCAGGTTATTCTTTACTTCTTCAATGGTTATATTGGGGTTCTTTTCAAAGAGTTCTTTGTACCGGCGATGTACCCGTACTGCCTCATCGGCAGTCATGAAAATTTTTAGTTCAGCTTTTGGAAAAACCACCGTTCCGATATCCCTCCCGTCCATGACGATCCCTTTTTTCTTGCCCATTTCATGCTGCTGGGCCACGGCGAACTCTCTTACCGCCCTGACAGAAGCCACATCGCTTACCTTTTCGGCAATGACCAGATCACGGATCACGTATTCCACATTCTCTCCGTTCAGCCACATATCGGCCTGTTTGGTTTTGGGATTGGGCTCGAATTCCAGGACGATATTCTTCAGTGCCTTGTCCACAGCCACCGTTTTAGTCCAGTCCACGTGATTACGCAGGAAATAAAGGGTGATGGCCCGGTACATGGCCCCGCTGTCTATATAAACATAGCCCAGTTCCTTGGCCATTTGTTTGGCAAGCGTACTCTTGCCACAGGAAGACCAGCCATCGATGGTAATGATTATCTTTTTTTTCTTTTCCATATTGTACTTCAATGGGATGCTTCAACCTATTGCTTCAACTTCTTATTACCTCAGCCAATTGCCTCAACCTGTTGCCGTCACAAAAATGCGAAAAAAAATTCATAAAAAAAGTCCGTCTCAGCATTTCACCGAGACGGACTGTATATCCTTGAAACCCTGAGGCGGATTACGCTTCGGATTTTTCTTTTTCTTTTTCCTTCAACGTGAAGCGGATCTTGGAGTTTTCCTTATCCAGCTCTGCTATCAATACGTCACCATTCTTGATATTCATGTTGAGGATCTCTTCTGCCAATGGATCTTCCAGGTATTTCTGGATGGCCCTGTGCAGGGGACGGGCTCCGAACTGGGAATCATATCCTTTTTCGGCGATGAAGCTCTTGGCTTCTTCGGAAAGCTCCAGGGTGAACCCTAATGTGCTGAGCCTTTTCAGGACGCCCTTCATCAGGATATCGATGATCTGGAAGATATGTTCTTTGGACAGTGAGTTGAAGATCACGATATCGTCGATCCTGTTCAGGAATTCCGGGCTGAAGGTCCTTTTCAGGGCTTTTTCGATGACCTGTTTGTTGTTGTCATCGGAATTCATGGCACGGGCTGCGGTTGCGAAACCAACCCCGTCTCCAAAATCCTTCAGTTGACGGACCCCGATATTGGAGGTCATAATAATCAGCGTGTTCTTGAAATCCACCTTACGGCCCAGACCATCGGTCAGCTGACCGTCGTCCAATACCTGTAACAGTATATTGTAGATATCCGGATGTGCCTTTTCGATTTCATCGAGCAGAATGACCGAATACGGTTTGCGACGTACTCTTTCTGTCAATTGTCCGCCTTCTTCATATCCGACATATCCCGGAGGCGCTCCGATCAGACGGCTCACCGTGAATTTCTCCATGTATTCGCTCATATCGATACGGATCAGCGAATCTTCCGAATCGAACATATAACGCGAGAGGGACCTGGCGAGCTCCGTCTTACCGACCCCTGTAGGTCCGAGGAAGATAAAGGTACCGATCGGTTTCTTTGGATCTTTTAATCCTACCCGGTTACGCTGGATGGCCTTTACCACCTTCTGGATGGCCTCTGCCTGACCGACGACCATGCTACCCATGTCTACGGACATATTGCGCAGTTTCTCGCTTTCGGCCTGTACCATCCGTTTTACGGGGATACCGGTCATCATGCTGACCACTTCCGCAATATTCTCTTCGTCGATGGGGTAACGTTTGTGTTTGCTTTCTTCTTCCCATTCGGCCTTGGCCTTTTCCAGTTCTTCCTGCAAACGTTTTTCCGTATCCCGGAGCGAAGCAGCCTCTTCGAACTTCTGGCTCTTCACGACTTTATTCTTCTCGTTCTTTACGTCTTCGATCTTCTTTTCGAGGTCTACGATATTCTGGGGAACATTGATATTCTTCAGATGCACGCGGGCCCCTACTTCATCCAGTACGTCGATAGCCTTGTCGGGCAATAACCGGTCGGTCATATAACGATCGCTGAGTTTGACACAGGCATCGATGGCATCGTCCGAATAGGTTACGTTATGATAATCTTCGTATTTGGATTTGATATTATTGAGGATCATGATCGTTTCGTCCACACTTGGAGGATCTACCATGACCTTCTGGAAACGTCTGTCCAGGGCGCCGTCTTTTTCGATATACATACGGTACTCATCCAGGGTGGATGCACCGATACATTGCAATTCGCCGCGGGCCAGGGCCGGTTTGAAGATATTGGAGGCATCCAGGGAGCCGCTTGCTCCGCCTGCTCCGACGATGGTATGTATTTCGTCGATAAAGAGAATCACGTCCCTGTTCTTCTCCAGTTCGTTCATAATGGCCTTCATACGTTCTTCGAACTGACCGCGATACTTGGTACCGGCAACCAGGGCTGCCAGATCCAGGGAGATCACGCGTTTGTCGAACAGTACCCGGGAAACCTTACGCTGCACGATGCGCAGGGCCAGGCCTTCCACGATGGCTGTTTTACCCACACCGGGTTCACCGATGAGGATGGGATTATTTTTTTTGCGGCGGGAAAGAATCTGCGACACGCGCTCGATTTCCTCTTCCCTTCCCACTATGGGGTCAAGAGACCCCATTTCTGCGAGGCGGGTAATATCCCGTCCGAAATTATCGAGTACGGGAGTCTTACTTTTTGCGCTGCCGGCAGAGCGGGCCTTTTGCTGAGAGTATTTCTTTTCTTCATCAAAGTCGTCGTCATTTTCTTCCGCGTATTCGCTGCGGATGTCATTGCTTTTGACGACGCCTAGTTCGTTTCTGAATAGATCGTAATCCACGTCAAATTGATTTAAGATTTGAGTAGCAATATTTTCTTTGTTCTTTAAAATAGAGAGCATGAGGTGTTCAGTCTCGACTGTCGGGCTTTTTAAGGCTTTCGCTTCCAGAACGGTCACACGTATCACCTTCTCCGCTTGTTTGGTAAGCGGCAGACTGTTGATATTTGCGATGTTTTTACCGGTCTTGTCCTTGACTGCCATTTCTACTTCCTTCCGTAATTCATACAGGTCTACATTGAAACTCTTCAAAATGCGGACAGCTGTATTATCACCCTCCCGGATCAACCCCAACAACAAGTGCTCCGTACCGATAAAATCGTTCCCCAGACGCAAAGCTTCCTCCCTGCTGAACGATATGATCTCCTTTACCTGGGCTGAAAAATTATTATCCATTTTTAAGTAATTGAGCTTTATACAATAATAACGAATATTTTTGACTTATGTTTCTGCTACTTATTAACGGCCGTTAATACCTTTTAAGTGTATATGCAAGTCAAAATTGATACCAGAGAAAATTTCCATGCCATTACGATCGTAGAATCGGATCTCGCTGCTAATATGACAGCAGATCTGGATCAAAGTTTACTACCGATCCTCCAAAAGAACGTCAAAAACGTCGTTCTCATTTTAAAAGACATTAAAAACGTTGAGGAAGCTGCTGCCGAACGGCTCGTCAAGATCCAGCAGGAGTTCTATGACAACGGTTCTTCCTTTGTCATCTGCGAACTCACCCCGGAGGTGGAAAAATACCTGGAAACCAGTAGTCTCCTGGAGTTTATGAACGTCACCCCTACCGAAAGCGAGGCCGGCGATATCGTTCAGATGGAGGAAGTGGAACGCGAACTCCTGAATGGGCCTGACTTGTAGCTCCCCTCTGCGTCTTCGGGCAGTCCTTCTGCCCTGTCCAACTTTTGACTGGCTCCCTGCTCCGGGAAGGCAGCCGGTCACTCCTGTACGCGTTTTTTATCCTTTGTAATGACCCTTTTGCAGCCCAATTTTACTAAACCCTTGAAAACAAGACAGAAAGGCAGGACTTTTCATCCCAACCACCATAAAGGCGGTCCTCCTACCCCTTCCTTCCGACTCTCCTACCTTTCTGTCATTTGCTACTTTTCAGATTTCCTTAACAGTTTAAAGACTGTTGCAGTCTTTACTTTTCCATAACCAATGAACCATGTACAATGAACCTTTTACAATGAACCATGTAACCTTAATCCTAAAACCTAAACTAAAACCATAATCCTAAATCCTCATGTGTCCGTAGTGCGGCTAACGAAGCCTTAACGGTAAAACCTGATCTGTGTGTCCAACCCTCGGTCAGAGCCTTAACCTGAAACCTTCTGTGTGCTTAACCTATGAGAGAATAATCCTTGACAATGAGCCTCAATGGTGAATCTTGACAATGAGCCTTGAAATTGAATGAGAAATAAGCTGAATCAGAACCTTAACCGTAAAACCTTATACAAGTGAGTAGGGATTAAAAAGGGCAGTCAGGTTTGGTAACCTCACGTGAACAGTGCCTGTTGGCAATGTTTTTATAGTAAAGCAGTGCTATATTTTTTGATATTGGAGTGGTTTTTCCAGGAACAATGAGCTGTAAATGCTCTGTATCCATATAAAATACCGGGGCTTTAATTCAATGATGGTGGCAGTTCATCCGGCCGAAAACAATAGCCCCGAAACGTAGTAATTGCTCTGTAGCTGCTCTGAAATAGAAGGTTCAACTTAGTAGAGAGTCGTTAATAACGTGCTCTATAATACAAACGAAGCGCGGTGCATTTTGGATTTATTCTGCATCACTTTTAGAAATAATCTAATAGGTAACGATTAACAAGTAGGTCAAATTTATTATTTGTACACAATTGAATGCTTTTGCCTTACGTTAATAAAAATAAATCTTTCCTTATTCCTATTTTTACGGTCAAAGCAGCAATTTTGCTTTGCCTGTCGTCTATACAGGGGATTGTAACCTTTAAAATCGCGTAATGCTGGCCGTAACTATACTTGGCAACAACTCTGCTTTACCTGCCTTCGATCGTCACCCTACCTCCCAGGTGGTCACGATGGAGGAACATATATTCCTGGTCGATTGCGGAGAAGGCACACAGATGCAGATGGCCAAGTACAAGATCCGGCGCAGTAAGATCAATCATATCTTCATTTCCCATTTACATGGCGAT
Organism: Flavitalea flava; assembly: GCF_054461575.1. NCBI lineage: Bacteria > Pseudomonadati > Bacteroidota > Chitinophagia > Chitinophagales > Chitinophagaceae > Flavitalea > Flavitalea flava. The sequence continues at coordinate 6,806 of NZ_JBTLQH010000058.1, read as the reverse complement.
CATTATTTCGGGCTGATCGGGGTTCTGACCAGTATGGGTCTCCTCGGCCGGTCCCAGGATATGCATATCTATGCTCCGCCGGTCCTCATGCAGATCATCGATCTGCAGCTCAAGGTGGCGGATATCCAGTTGCCCTATATCTTACATTTCCATCCCCTGACGGAAGAAGGCGTGATCGTCCGGGAATCCAAGTTCGAGGTCAGCTGTTTTCATGTATATCACCGGATCGAATGCTGGGGTTTCCGGTTCAGGGAGATACGGCCCCTGCGCCGTGTCAATCCCGATAAGGCCCGCCAGTACGGCGTTCCCTCTTCCTTTTTTGACCGGTTGAAATGGGGGGAAAGTTACCTGGATAAGAACGATAATCTGGTGGAGAACGGCTGGGTCACTGAACCGGCTGCCAGATCCAAGTCCTATGCTTATGCCGCCGATACCCTTTTTGATGAGCGTATCATCGAAAAAGTGAAGGGTGTCGATCTGTTATATCACGAAACGACTTATCTGAAGGACCTGGAAGAGCGTGCCGGCAAACGTTTTCACAGCACCACCAACCAGGCCGCCACCGTAGCCTTACTGGCCGGCGCCCAGCGGCTCCTGATCGGGCATTTCAGCTCCAAATACGAGAAACTCGATGCTTTCGAAACCGAAGCCCGCGAGATCTTCCCCAATACCGATCTGGCTGTGGAAGGGGTGACCTATCGAATTTAACCCTGCCCCAAAGTAAAATCCGGAAGTAAAACCTGGAAGTAAAAAAGGGAAGTAAAAAAGGGACCCGGTTTGGCTTCCGGAATCCCTTTTATGATCGTTTTTTTGGCGTCTACAGGTAAACCCCTACATTTTTATACAGTAAGGAAATTGGCGCCTATAACTTAATTTTTAGCTTTATTGCCTCGGTTTTGGACATTTTCAGTCTTCCAACCTAAATTCTTTCCGTTTGTGCACTTTCCATTTGTGCCGAAAGCCATATTATTTCAACCAGAAGCCTTTTCGATTTAAACCGGTAGCGCCTTGAGATATTCCTTCAATTGAGTATGCACGCCATCGCTCAAAGGAACCAGGGGCAGGCGAACATAATTTCCAATTAGCTTTAATTCGCTCATGGCTGCTTTTACACCGGCGGGGTTATTTTCTGCGAAAAGGAGTTCATACCCTTTGATCAATTGGTCATTGAGGGTTTTGGCCCCTTTAAAATCCCCTTTCAGCGACAAGCGCACCATATCGGTGAATTTCCGCGGGAAGCTGTTGGCGGCTACACTGATGATTCCGTCCATGCCGCAGGCGATCTGGGGCAGGGTCAGAGCATCGTCTCCGCTAACCACCAGGAAGTCTTCTGGTCTGTCCCTCAGGAGTTCCATGCACTGGGCCATATCACCGCTGGCTTCTTTGATCCCGACGATATTTTTTACTTCTTTAGCCAGGCGGACTGTGGTAGCGGCGGTCAGATTACGCCCCGTCCTTCCCGGTACATTGTACAGCAAGATAGGTTTGGGCGAAACTGCTGCCAGGGCTTTATAATGCTGGAAAAGGCCTTCCTGCGAAGGTTTGCTGTAATAAGGGCTGGCGCTGAGTACCGCAACAGCTTTGTCCAGGGGAAATTCTTTCAGATCTTCGATCAGTTCCTGGGTATTATTGCCGCCGATACCGACCACCACCGGCACCCTGCCATTTACTTTGTCATAGGTAAAATGAAGGATTTCGATCTTTTCTTTCTTGCTGATGGTCGGTGTTTCGCCGGTTGTGCCCAGCGTGACAATGTATTCTACGCCCCCGTCGATAACGAAGTTGATAATTCTTTCCAGGGCTGTATAATCAATTGATAAATCAGATTGGAAGGGGGTAACGAGTGCTACGCCCGTTCCACGAAGTTGATCCCTAAGCGCCATTAGTATAGTATTTTAGAAGAGTAATGTGAATTGATTTTTCGGACAGCGATCGACCTTTGACTGATCGGACAATCCTTTGCCATAAGTTGCCGGGGTCGGTTAATGGAGGTTACCCGGTGGGCGCCTTCTGGGCCTTTGCCTTGTTTCCCTTTTCAGGGATTATCCTAGGCAGTGACCTCGTTCCAGAAGCCCATCTTACCGAACTTCTCAATCCGCTTCTCTACCCTATCCTTGGGGTCCATTTTCCGTAATTCATTTATAGTTTCTACCAGCCGGGGCTTCAATAAAGCGGCGGCTTCGCCATAATCCCAGTGAGCTCCTCCAAGAGGTTCTGGTATTATGCTGTCTATCAAACCGAATTTGTACATATTATCAGGCGTAAGTCTAAGTTCTTCAGCTGCTTTTTCTTTCTGGTCCCAGCTTCTCCAAAGGATCGAGCTGCAATTTTCCGGAGAAATAACGGTATACCAGGAATTCTCCAGCATATATACCCTGTCCCCTACCCCGATCCCCAGGGCTCCGCCGGAGGCGCCTTCTCCGATCACCACACAGATCACCGGTACTTTCAGCCGCATCATTTCATAAATATTACGGGCGATGGCCTCTCCCTGTCCTCTTTCCTCTGCTTCCATCCCGGGATATGCCCCTGGCGTATCGATCAAAGTGATGATAGGTTTATCGAATTTTTCCGCCAGTCTCATCAATCTTAAAGCCTTGCGGTAACCTTCCGGGTTGGCCATCCCGAAATTACGCATCTGGCGCATCTTGGTATTGGTTCCTTTCTGTTGGCCGATCATCATGACGGTCATTCCGTCGATCTGCGCAAACCCTCCTACCATTGCCTTGTCATCCTTTACATTCCGGTCTCCGTATAGTTCCACGAAGTTGGTACACATCTTATCGATGTACTTCATGGTATAGGGGCGATCCGGATGCCGGCTCAGCTGCACTTTCTGCCAGGGCGTAAGGCTAAGGGTGATCTCCCTTCTCTTTTCAATGACCTGGTCTTCCAGTTTCTTAATGGAGTCGCTCAGATCCACTTTCGTCTTCTCAGCCGTTTGTTTGAGCTTTTCTATTTCTTCAAATAACTCTTTAATTGGTCTTTCAAAATCCAGAAATTGTCTGTTTTTAGCTTGAGGCATAGGCGTTAAAGATAGTATAATGGTGTAAAATTAAGGGAACCAGATTTTTCTGTGAAAGTTTTGTTGGAGAAAATAAAAAAACTCCTATCTTTGCAATCCCGAAAACGAAGGGTCCCAGGGACTTATCTCCTGAAAGACTCCAAGACGGAGGTTGGATCGGTAGTTCAGTTGGTTAGAATGCCGCCCTGTCACGGCGGAGGTCGCGGGTTCGAGTCCCGTCCGGTCCGCAAGGCGCCTGCTTCAGGCGCCTTTTCTTTTTGTGCAAAATCGGCTAAAATGCACTGAAATCAAGGGTCTCCAAAAATTTCCATTTCAAGTTAGCATATCGGATATCATTTCGGAGGGTAGGAAATTGGATTCCTACCCTCTGTTGTAACTTTGTTCCTACCCTCGGAGATAGTGAAGGATTTTTTAGGGCTCCATTCTTTAACCTAAAAAAATTGTGTGTTATGAAGGTCAGTGAAAATCTCTCGATTACATTCCTGGTGGAGAAGCCGGAAATGTCCAAAGACGGCCGGGTACCCATTATCGTTCGGGTCACCCTCAACGGCCAGCGAACCGAAATATCATTGGGTGCCAGAATCTTCCCGGAGCAATGGGATAAGATCAGCAGCCTGGTGAAAGGGAATTCACCCGATGCCATGCTCCTGAACAGCCAGATCACCCAGATAAAGGCCAAACTGGAAAAGCATTTCTTCCTGTTGACCACGCAGCATGAATTCGTTACCGCCGACATGATCCGGAGATCCTATAAAGGGAAGCTGGTCATGCCCGGAAACCCTGACGAGCCGGATGAAAAGAAGACTTTCATGCAGGCCGTCGCCTTTGAGATCACCCGGCTGAAGGAAAAGCAGGAGAAAGGGCTACGTGCCAAAAGTACGATCACAAAATGGGAGTCCACGCGGACTAAGCTGGAAGCCTTCCTCATGCACAAGTACAAGAAGGCCGATATTCCCATGGAGATCATCCGGCCCAACTTCGCGGAGGATATGCTACATTATTTTATGGTGGAACAGGAGCTTGACCATAATACCGCCATGAAGTATATCCGCAATACCAAGCAGGTATTGACCACCGCTACCGGCCGCTGGATCAAATCCAACCCGATCCGCGACTTCCGTTGCAGCTACCGGCAGCCGGAAAGGGATGTGCTCACCATACAGGAGATTTGGAAGATCTACAAAAAGTCCCTGATCAAGCGGATCGACCAGGTAAGGGATGTTTTCCTGTTTAGCTGCTTTACAGGGCTGGCTTACATGGAAGTCTATAATCTCACCTTGAACGACATCGTCATCGGCAATGACGGCGGCCGCTGGATCAAGATCAACCGGGTCAAGACCGGCAACCCGGAAGACGTCCCCCTCCTACCGATTCCGGAAGCAATTATTGAGAAATACAGAGAGGATAAGCGCTGCCACAGTTCTAACCGATTGCTGCCGGTGAACAGCAATGTTAAGTACAATGCCTACCTGAAGGAGTTAGCCGATCTTTGCGGGATCAGTAAGAAACTGACTACCCATATTGCCCGGCATACCTTCGCCACTACCGTCACCCTGGAAAACGATGTACCTATCGAAACCGTCAGCAAGATGCTGGGCCACAGGAGTATCCGCACTACGCAGATCTATGCCCGCATTACCAAGAAGAAGATCAGCAACGATATGAAGGCCCTGCGGAAAAACTGTTCTTTGGCGGAAAATTGAAGCTGGAAGAGCGGGAGGACGATACGACTGGCATTGCCATATAGCTTCTGGAATTATTTAATTTAGGCCATACCGCGAACGGTATGGCCTTTTTTTATCAAAAAAATTTCTGGGTGCATTTTGGAGAAAGGTGGGAATTTTTATAATATTAGCCTATGAACGCCATTGAATCATTAGAGCTAAAAGATTTTGATTTTGAGGATATTTCAGATGTCCTGGTAAAAATCGAGAAATCGTTCGGTCTCGCTTTGAAAACCGACACATTCAAAAATGCTCGAACTTTCAGTGATCTCTGCGATATCATTTCTTCCAAGATCGATCTGGATCCTGTTGATGATTGCACGACACAACAGGCTTTTTATAAAATCCGGGAATCCATTGCCAATGTCCAACTATTGGATAAAAATACCATTACCCCAAATTCTGATTTAGAAAAGTTGTTTCCCAGAAAAGGCCGGAGGTATCAAATTTTGCAGATCCGGAAAGAATCGGAACTTTCTTTAAAAATTTTGAAACCGAAGGAGTGGGTAAGCAATACCCTGCTTTTAGGGCTTCTTGCCTCTTTTGTAGAATTGTGCTTTAATTGGCGATATGGGCTTCTGTGCCTTGGGGCGATCATTATCGGTTACCAGATAGCAAGCTGGTTTGGAAAAGAATTCAGTGTCAAAACCGTTGGAGAGGCAGCTACAAAGGCGGCGCGGGAAAACTATATAAAATCCCGCCGGAACCCAAAAACAGTGAATCGGCAGGAAATTGTTAAAAAAATTGAGGAGCTTTTCAGCCATGATCTTGACCTTGATCCTTCAGTATTGGCGAGGGAAGCGCCTCTATTTTGAAGAGCAATAAGAGCAACTGCGCCTATTTACGCGCTGAGCAAGATATATCGTTGTAATCACGAGACGTGATTTTGACCGTGCCTTTTCGCACGGAGCGAGATGTACTGTTGTCTACAACTATTTTTATTTTCTGACTAATTACAAATAGATAGAATGATTAATAAAATATTATGAGCAAAAGAAAATATGCTGACGTTCCGACGGTGGATGACTTATATGTTCCCACTCTCCAAGCACTAAAACTACTTGGGGGATCAGCAAATATTCAGGAGCTTAATGAGAAAGTTTATGAAATAATGGAATTACCAGAAAAAGTCCTGACTGTTCCACATGGCGATGACGGAAGAACAAAAGTTGAATATAGATTAGCTTGGACAAGAACTAGATTAAAATTAGCAGGTTATATTGAGAACTCCTCCAGAGCGATTTGGACATTAAATAATCCCGTGCTGGATATAAATAAATTAACAAATCAAAAAATATTAGATCAATTAAAATTTGTTTCAAAAAACAAAAAACCTGCAAATACAAAAGTATTAACGAAAATTGAAGAGGATCCCTTAATTGCCGAAGAAATAGCCGAGGACTGGAAAGAAGCTCTTTTAAAAGAATTATACTATCTTTTGCCTGCCGCATTCGAAAGACTGACACAAAGAATTTTGAGAGAAAGCGGATTTATACAAGTTGAAGTTACCGGAAAAAGCGGGGACGGTGGAATTGACGGTAAAGGCATAGTTAGAATAAATGGCTTCTTAAGCTTTCATGTGATATTTCAATGTAAGCGCTACAAGGGTTCTGTGTCCCCCAGTCAAATTAGAGATTTCAGAGGCGCCATGCAGGGAAGAGCGGATAAGGGTCTGTTTCTTACAACCGGCACATTTACAAGAGAAGCTTTAAAAGAGGCCACAAGAGATGGGGCGCCACCAATAGACTTGATTGATGGAGAATTACTATGTGATAAGCTGAAGGAACTGAAACTCGGTGTTAAAACAGAAATGCAAGAAACTGTTAGCATAGAAGCAGAATGGTTTAAGCGCTTATAGCATAAGCAAAGGAACTAGAAATTCCCCAAACCCGTATTTAACAATATATATTAACTAATATTGGCAAGTCAACCCGAAGTTACAGGATGATAAACAGACAAGTGCAGAATCGAAAGCATACTACTAGTGTCTAGTCTATTTTGTAATGTCGTATAAATGCCGTACCTTTTTCTTCCAAAAAGAGTATGGTAAAGTATAA
>NZ_JBTLQH010000057.1:0-38816 GCF_054461575.1 Flavitalea flava | reverse complement strand
TCTCTAAAATACGATTATATCTTTTTGTGCCCGGCAGATGATGGTTTTGAACTTTATGAAGGAGTTCAAAACCACATAGCCTACTACAATAACAAAACGCATCATACCACCCGGCAAAAACCCAATAACCGCTACCTGGAACCTCTAAAAAAAGCAGCCTGATCTATGAATACCGCAAGACAAATCTTAACTTAACACCCTAACCTTTTGGTCTCGAATATGGGGAGTGTTATAGTAATCCCATTGGCAAATAACCATAATTTCCTATGGCAAATATGATAGTAGTTAATATGAGTGGCTGTTACTTGCGTATTATCCTTATTAGCTTATTATTTTACCGACATTTATTTTAGCTATTTTTTTTCATGAAACCTGATTTTCGTAATCAAACAAATTCATCAATTCAATTAGTTTATTTTCTGCGTGCTCGATTGCGTCTGCACTTCCAACAGACCCACGTATATAACTATTAGCGATGGGGGTAATAAATAAATTGGCTTTTGCCGTTTCATCAATCCTAGGAACAGCTCTTGGTCTCTCCTCAGTATCTTCCTTCAGATCCCCGCGTATTGCATAAGCAACCTGATTTGCATTATCACTAATGGCGATAGCTACTGTTTCCATAAGACTAAATGTCCTCGCCTGATTGGAAGTAATTCTCCAATTAACTAAAGCATGAGCCAGGGCAGGAATAATTTTGTCCCTTTCAGTCTTGGGACAGACCAAACACTTGCCAAAAACCGTCTGGCCTTCTTTCCAACCATTATCTCGCAACTTCTGATCTATTTCAGGAAATAATTCTGGTTCGAGCTTATTTGTTGACACACAAAATAAAGTGCGCAAGTCAATACCCATATCATAAACGAATAAACCAGATGCTCTTTTTTGATCCTGGATAAATGCCCGGTTTGGGAGGTTTCTTTTTTTGTCGCTCAACCATGAGTCCAATTCTTCATCCGTCAATTTTTCTTTCCGGCTTTTCCCCTCTACCCAATAAACATTTACCTTATGATGCTCCGGATGAGAAGTTCGGTCAAAGGTTAGATTTTCTGTAGGATTTTCGATACCTCCCAAGAGAGGATGCAAAGGACGCATCGCCGAAATGGATAGAGGACTTCTCCTTTTAACGGTAAAACTACCACTCTCCGCCTTCATATAACCTCCTAACAATTGGTCGGCAAATGTAGGGTCGCAGGGGGAATGAGGCTCCTTTTGAAAGGCCTTGTCTTCTTTTTTATCGATCTCCCAATTAAAGGTAATGGCAGCAAAGGGGAGGTTCAATGCCTCTATTACGGACCTTTTCACCTGTTGCCCACTGGAGTATGGCATCTTATAACCAAATTGCGGGTCAAAATAATATTTCTGCCCATCATTTACCGCAAATACCGTATGGTCTGCATGACGAAGACCCCGCAAATATATAAATGGTTTATTTGTCATAATATGATATTTTTAATTTTTTTAGTTTTGTTTTTGATAAACATATTCGAACCGTATAAGAGTCACAAAAAGCGGGAAATTATCAACGGGCATTTTTACAACTTCCTCTACAATGCTTTTGAATAATTCAGTATTGGCCGGGCTCTGTTCAAGAAGCTTAGTAAGAAGGTCAATAAAATCCCGAACCGTTCGGGATTCCCGAATCTCTTTACTATCCTGTGTCAGGCCGCCTGTTTTGCCACGACTGTCAAGCTTCCGATCATTTTCAAGCGTAACCAGGGCTTTTGCCGTTTGTCCGGCTAAGTCTAATAGTTCAGTCTTGTTAAGCATAGCTGTTATCCAAAGTTTATAAAGTTGAAAATTAAAATAAGATTGTTCGCTATTCAGTTTGTACTCATTCCCTTTTGCATATATTACCGTGCCCTTGGGCATATAATCCCTAAGTTTGTCTGGCTCAATTGACTTTAGTCCGATTGTTCCCTGTTTGCATGCGGTCTTGAAATTAAAGAAAACAGAAAGTTCCTCGATTTCTTTATCATTGAGTACGGTTTCCTTTTCCTGAATAAATAATTTATCGCGCAACTCATACATCTTATTGACCTCTCCAAGATAAATATTGATAAAGCCCAGTGTAGTATTAGTCTGGGATAAACTGTAGATATATGCCGTAATATATGGTTGCCGAATCCCTTTAACTAAAGAAAAAACAACTTTTGACCATGCCTGGGTAGGAATAGCTATATTTCCCTGCACTTCAACTGTTTCAATTTTGAAATTTAGAAATGGATTGTTTCTATCATAATTTCTACTAAAAATATGGCAAAGCCATTGCCCATTCCATGTTTCGATCTGTTTATCCTTAACATTTGGTGTTTGTGAAAGAAAATTTCGATAATGTATCCAACCTCCAAATAATGACCAAAGCACATCTTTATTATCGATAAGCATTACCAATCCTCCACTAACTCCTATCGCCAATGCCTCGCCAATCCAGGATGCATACATTTCATCTGGGGTAATGTTAAAATCAATAGAGGTTAATTGTCCGGAGGTAGTGCCTTCCAGGTCTTTTGCAGCATATCCAACAAAAATTGCCATATTTGGCGCTTCTGAACCAATATCGGCATGAAGTTTTTGAAGCTGAAGCTGAGGTATTGAAATCCCGGTTTCTATCGCCTTTTGAGAAGGTTTTTGAAAAAAAGGCGAATTACTTACATGCATCAAATGTTTATCCTGATTGAAAAACAAAGGGAAAAACACTTCATCAAAAAAAGCCTTCCCCGTTAAGGAAGTTTTCATTTTTTCATTATAAAGCTTCAAAAAAATTCGCCCTATATAACTGGTATACATTATTATAATAAATTTTCATGTTCCATCAATTCCAGACCATATCGTTTATGTTCTTGCTCGTCTTGCGGGATCACAAAAGGGTTGGATCCCATTTGAAGCTGTTCATACACTCCCCTTTTCCGGCAAATAGTCTTCCAGCTTATCGGTATTTCCAATTGTAAACGCTCTTCCCATTTGGCAGTTAAATAAATATCCCTGTCGCTTTCAAGAATACAATTGGCGCTTTCGATTTCCAGTGCTTCTACAATTACTGATTTTTTATTACTGGTCAATTCTTTTAAAAGAAATTCTCCGTTTTTATAAATTAAATGAATATCAATCAATTTGAGATCGAGAGATGGATAGATCTCATCAATTTTAGCCTGCAGATCTCTTTCTTTCAGCAACTGTCCATGTTCAAGCAACCTAAAACTCTCTTCTACTATTTCTTTTTTATAAGGCAAAAGATTTCCACTTGGAGCAATTACATATATTGGCTTATACCTTCCGATGATTCCTGAAATCCTTTTCCTGTTTACTCTTCCAAATCGTTGGATAAGACTATCCAAGGGAGCAGATTCAGTTATCATCCTGTCAAAATTGATATCCAGGCTTACTTCTACTACCTGAGTGGAAATGACTAGGCATGGGCACAATCCGCTACCAAACGTAGTACTCCCATCACCATTAAATTCCTTTTTTAGCCGGGTTTCTAAATTCACCCTATCCTTGCGTCTGAACCGACTATGGATTAGCAGGATAGGAATTCCAGGAAAAGAATGACTAAGTTCTTTGAATGCCTCCTGTGCCTTTTTTACTGTATTAAAAATTACCAGCACCTTTTCTTTATTGTCAATTGCCTCCTTTATTATCTCATTAACCCTGCTGTTGTCATTTTCCTTATAAATAATATGTCGATCAAAGCTATCCAACTCCTCTTCAGGCAACTTAACCTCATATACGAAAGATTTTCCACCAAATATCCTGAGCAATTCATTGTAAAGAACCGCAGGCATGGTTGCCGTTCCAATATGTATCCTACAATCCAAATGCAACAATGTCCTGACTATTGCAAGGACCATTGCCTGAGAGTAATCGGAATAGGTATGGATTTCATCTAATATTACATCACAACCCTGGATATCCAACATTACCGATTCGAAGCCGGAAGTTCCGAAGGCGATTGCCGCTAATTGATGAGGTGTCATTACTTTCACTGCAGAACCTGCCATTGGCTGAAGAATCTGTTCTTCTATGTTTTTTTCGACAACAATTTTCGAAGTTGAATGCAGCAATCGAATGTCCTTATTGGGAATTGTACTTTTCATTCGCTCCCACATGGCATTTATAGAGGCCTGAAATGGAAGTGTATAAAAAATTCGCCCCTGACAACGGCGAAGCAAAAAATCTGTTTTCCCTGCTCCAGTTGGTGCAACAACAAGGGTGTGCTTTCTATTGTCCCCGGAGTCAATCAAGGAAAGCGGATAAAGCCTGCTTTTCCTTTTATCATCATGGTAATACTGTAGGTTGGGAATTTCAAAAAGGTGTTTAATTTGCTCTTTTGTTTGGTCCATAAAGCCAGAAGCAAAATGGTCGGCGGACTTTAGCAGGCCCCGCCAGGGGGACCAACCGCTTTTTTTAGCATCACAATATTTAAATGCATATTGTAAAGCATTTTCGGCTTCGATCCGGGAAATAAGTCTTACTGGAATATCAAAATGTTCAATTATTTGAAGCCCGAATAGATGCCAGTTTTCCCATTCATCCAAGTGGTTGGCGATCCAATCCCTTTCATTTTGGTCAAGATCCAGGATACCTTTTGCCCCCGGATCATCTCCTATTGATTTATGATGCGCAACGACTAAATCAATTAAAATGTCCCATTCGGCCTCTGGAAATAAAGGCAGAAAACCTAATGAAGATAATTCGTGCCGATGGGTAAAATTTTGTTTTGAATTCTCATACAAGGTTGCTCCATTGTATCCGCCGATTTTTCGCTGAAAATGTGGATGTGCCTTTCCCAAATCATGAATAATGGCTCCTTTTCGGGCCATTTGCAGGTCGAATAGGTGAACAAACCCTTCAGACATTTTTTCTATAGCTACCACAACCTGTTGAGAATGATTCAGTAAACTTATACTTCCGTAGTTTTTGCTTTTAGCCCAAATTGAATCAAGACTTTGGGAGGTATAATATGGTTTGGGTATTGTGTCCATTGATTTATATTATCGGTCTATATATTATCCAATGCTCCATCGGCCATCTCTTTCTTGTATCTGTCGTCAAAAGTATCAGAAGCCGATCTTATTGGATTTCCAAATACCTTCAATTCCCCAAACATTTCTCTGTTTTCATTGAACCGATTGTGGCCAACCTTAAAACCCTTTTCAGCAGTACTAAAAAACAATTCAAACCCATCGATCCCATCAAATTCTTTCTCTGACATTTCAATTATATACTCGCCAATAAGGATATCCTCGTTCCTGCAAAGACAAATTTGTAGGGTTAACGCGTTTTCAGCATCCTGTTTGTTCCTAAAGACTAAATAAAGATTGGGATTTACCAGGATACCTCTATTTAATATAGAAATGTTATCCGCTTGGTAATAGACTCTTCCCAAGCCATCTTTTTTCTTTATTGCTTTGAAACCACCTTTTGACCAGGTCTTTTCCTGTTGAGAATCAATACCTTGATAATTTAAACGATGACGTTGGATTTTAGTGACTTTACCCGGAATCTGGAGCAACTCAGGGAATAGTTTTTTTTCGATCCCTTCTACAATTGATGGGGTCAGAAATTGCTGACTAAAGGTCTCTCCATCACGAACCGCCGTCCAAGGCTTAATAAAGCCAAATGTGCCTGAATATTTTACTACATAATATATCATACAGTTATCTATTTTAAAGCACCAAAACCAATCCCGGTGCAACTGCCGATTCCTACGTTCCAGGCAAAGGCTATTTGCTCAGGAGTCCCGGCAATTTCGACTGGGCAAATATTTACCTTGTTTCCAACCTTATGGTAATAAATGATTTTTGTTCTGGCTTCCGGGAAGTCTCTTAGGAAATTTACGGATACATTATTATCAGCAATTCCAGCAATTCTGAGCTTGGTCTTCAAAGTTTCCGTTAAAAGATTATCGCTTTGGGGGTTTTCATAGGTGTAATGAATTATTTTTTTCTCTTGATATCGTTTAATTAAAACCGGACTGGAAACATAAAAAACTTCTTTTTCTGCAAAAAGCGGCGTTTCCTGTATGGATAAATCCGACACCTCCAATCCGAAATTTATCCCTGGATCGATTTGTATCCCCCGGATCAGCGCTTTTATCAGATCGATATCATAAGCAGTAAACTCAAATCTCGCCCCTTGTTCAAAGACCAAATGCTCTCCTCTTTTCCGGCCACCTTGCAACCAGGAAAACGAATACATAGAAGTACTTCCATGTAATTCATTTTTGCCTATCCACTTGTGAATTGCCCCTGTCATTTGTGGCTGGTAATTAAATGGAACAGGCCTATTTTGTGATCGCAGAGTTAAATGGACTCGCATAACCTAATTGTTTAGTTATAATGCCTCATAATTTCTTCGTTTTTTTACAGATGTTTGAGTATGTATCATTTTTCATACGACTCATCCCAAAAAGTAAATCCGTTACATATATCACAAAAGCAACAGCTTTTATCCTTACACAATCCACAAGCTTTACAGATTAATTGCGTGTAAAGAAGCTTATCGTTTTTAATCATAAAAGTAAATTTTGATTAAAAATAAGCTTAAAAACCTATTGATAATATTTTTTTGTATTTATTTTGTCAATTTAATATAGTTGGCTAATTTTACCCACCCTCATTTATCAGGAATTGAAAAATTGATAATATTTTTTCCGCCTTTAAAATCAATGAATTGCACCGATAAATGAGGATTTTTTTAATTCTAACTGATTTATTAATACTTATTGAACTCCCTTTCTATTTTATTCGGTGTTAAAATTCGATTACCTTATTCTCTAGCAATAATCTATGCGTCATTTCTTAGACTATTATTAATTCCTCTTATAGGAAATGCAATTTTCCTTACAGCATAAAAAAACCTGCGCCAACGCAAAAGCGACTCTCACTCCCAAAAATTCTTTCGGAGAGATTCGAATGATAAAATTGCCGTTTCAACTATTATAGAAACACTTCAACCAGGAAATAGAACTACTGCATTGCATAGAATAGTTATTCAGATAAGAAAACCTTTTATGTGGAAAACTACAACCAGATACCTTAAATTCAACTCAAAAAGTATTTGTCAAAAGGTTAACTGGTTAGTGCAGAAGAATTTATCTTAATTTGCGATCGCAAAATGACTTAACATAGACTTCATTCCAAATTATATATGAACACTTCCTATATCATCGACTCAATCCGAACTCCTATTGCCAAATATGCAGGCGCACTTAGCACCATCCGTCCTGATGACTTGCTGGCCCATGTTGTAAAGGCTCTATTGCTGCGAAATTCTGGAATAGATAAATCAGCTATTGAAGACCTCATTGCTGGAGATGCAAACCAGGCCGGAGAGGACAACCGCAATGTTGCCCGCATGGCAGCATTACTGGCAGGTTTGCCTGTTACAGTTCCAGGCAATACCGTTAATCGACTGTGCGCCTCTGGTCTTCAGGCTATTATGGACGCATCACGGGCAGTTATGTGTAATGAAGGAGAACTATATATTGCAGCCGGGGTAGAAAGTATGACCCGGGCACCTATGGTAATGGGTAAGGCTTCTCATGCATATAGTCGGAATACTGAAATTTTTGATTCTACAATTGGCTGGAGATTCATAAACAAAAAACTGTCAGAAAAATATCACCCTTACTCTATGGGTGAAACGGCTGAAAATGTCGCCAAACAATGGAAAATAGGTCGGCAGGAACAGGACGAATTCGGGCTGGCTTCCCAGCAAAAATATTTTGCTGCATTGGAGGCTGGAAAATGGCGGGAGGAAATTGCACCCGTGGAGATTCTGGGAGGAAAGGAAGAAAAGATATATTTTGAAAAGGACGAGCAGCCACGCCAAACATCTTTAGAAAAACTAGCTAATCTGAGACCGGCTTTTGCAAAGGATGGAACAGTAACAGCGGGAAATTCTTCTTCCATCAATGATGGCGCTGCCGCCATTTTGCTCGCCAGTGAAAACGCTGTTAAAAGATTTGATTTGGCCCCAACCGCAAGGGTCGTTAGCATGGCTGTTAGCGGTGTTGATCCGGCCATTATGGGGATTGGTCCGGTAAGTGCTACACAAAAGGCTTTGAAAAGGGCAGGTTTGAAGATCGGAGATATCGATTTAATAGAACTAAATGAAGCATTTGCAGCACAATCGATTGCCTGTATGCAAGAGCTTGATCTCGATCCTTCGAGGGTAAATGTGAATGGAGGTGCTATCGCAATTGGGCATCCCTTAGGCTGCAGCGGAGTAAGGATATCCACGACTTTGCTTCATGAAATGAAAAGAAGGAATCTTAGATATGGTTTAGCCACTATGTGTGTTGGTGTGGGTCAGGGAGCTGCGGTGATTTATGAGAAGGTTTAGGATTTTTAGTCAGAGTATTGAATAAATTTTAGAAATCATGGATTAATAGATATTCGGCTGCTTTTCAAAAGACAATTTAAAAAAAAGCAGACCTTTTCGTGCATGTCCTCGAAATGGTCTGCTTTTCAATTTTAGATGGAAAAGCTTAAATTACTAGTAGTTTTCCCCCATGACCTTCCATGCGGTAGTTTTCAATTCCAACATGGTTCAATTTAATCCGGCTTCGCAGTAAAAATATTTCGCGGCCTTAGCCAACTTTCAATTCCAACATGGTTCAATTTAATTCCGTCTGGTCACCTTTCCAAGGTACTCATTTTCAATAAGCAAAAAAATATATTGAATTTTAATCCTCCATCAAAAATAATCGACTTCTAATAATTTAAAATCCCCCAGAGATCGACGAAAAATAAATTACCAGACTAATAGATATAAGTGTCGATAAAAATTAGTCCTATTCCCAAAAATCAATGATGGCTTTAGGATTAAGAAATAAAAAATGATTTTTTATTTCAATTAAAATTTAAAATATTAAAAAAATTCATCATGGTACAATCTTATTCTTTTCCGAATAATTAGCGCTTAATTCAAGTGTCTTTCCTTAAATTGTATCAAACTACAAAACCACTACACACATGAGAAAATATAGACTGCCGCTTGCCGGCATCCTTACATTTATTGCCCTCTTCAATCCGAAACCTCTTTCCGCACAAACGAAACCAGCAAAACTTTCGAAAGATTCAAACAGCCAAATAACAAAATATAAAACCCAGGCAATCACCGACCTGAACTCACAATACGACCAATACAAAAAGATAGCACTCCAGATCTGGGATTACGCTGAGCTTGGTTACCAGGAAACTAAAAGTTCGGCTCTGCACCAGAAGACATTATCAGAAAGTGGTTTCACCATCGATACCGCAGCAGCAAATATCCCTACGGCATTCGTAGCCACCTATGGAAGTGGAAAACCAGTCATTGGCATTCTTGCGGAATTTGACGCCTTACCTGGTCTTTCACAGGATACAGTCCCGGAAAAAAAGCCGCTTCCGGGAAGGATTGCCGGCCATGCCTGCGGGCACCATTTGTTTGGTACGGCCTCCGTGGCGGCAGCCATTGAATTGAAAAAAATAATGGAACAATATCATCTTGCCGGAACCATTAAATTATTCGGCACCCCGGCAGAAGAGGGTGGCGCAGGAAAAGTGTACATGGTACGGGCCGGGCTATTTAAAGATGTGGATGTGGTCGTTCATTGGCATCCCTCCAGTGATAACGCGGTTGCCTATTCCAATTCTCTGGCCATGGTTTCGGCAAAATTCAGATTTCATGGATTATCTGCGCATGCTGCAATGGCACCCGACAAAGGTCGCTCTGCCCTGGATGGCGTGGAAGGCATGGACTACCTTGTGAACATGATGCGGGAACATGTTCCCCAGGAAACCCGCATCCATTATGTTATCACGAATGGCGGTAAGGCGCCAAATGTAGTTCCCGATTTTGCAGAATCTTACTATTTTGTACGGCACTACGATCGGGATATGGTAAGGCAGATTTTCGATCGGGTTACCAAAGCAGCCCAGGGAGCCGCCATGGGCACAGGAACCACGGTGGACTATGAGATTATCGATGGCGATTTCGACATCTTGCCTAACCGGACACTCGCCGAAGTCATGCAAAAGAACCTGGAAATGGTAGGTGGAGTCAGCCTGACTCCAAAGGAAATCGAATTTGGTAAAAAGATCCAGGCAAGTTTTAGCTATAAAGTGCGGCCGATCGAATCGGTTTCCAAAGTCGAGCCGTTATCGGCAGAAATAGAAAAAGGAGGAGCCTCATCGGATGTTGGCGATGTATCCTGGAATGTGCCGACTGTCGGGCTCGGAGCAGCCACATGGATTGCTGGAACACCCGCACATAGTTGGCAGGCAGTCGCTTGCGGAGGAACGGAGATCGGTACCAAGGGTATGATGGTGGCTGCCAAAACGATGACACTCACAGTTATAGACCTGCTTACCCGCAAAGACATCATTCCTGCGGCCACAGAGGAGTTCAAGAAAGTTCGGGGAGAGGATTTTGTTTATAAACCGCTTTTGGGTGATCGCCAGCCTCCAATTAATTACCGGAACTAGCCTAGCCCCTCGCCAATCAAATGAACTGGCCCGAGCTTTAACAGAAAATATCCCCCCTTCTTTGTACCTTTGCAGGGTCATGAAAACGGGAATAAGCAATATAAGGCATCTGAATCTCAGTGAGTTAGAGGAATATTTCGAGAAATTGGGCGAGAAGAAATTCAGGGCCAAACAAGTCTATGAGTGGGTTTGGCAGAAACATGCCCATAGTTTTGAGGCGATGACCAACCTGAGCAAGGAATTGCGCAAATTCCTCCAGGAGAACTTTACCCTTCCCGCTTTAACCGTAGACGCAACCCAATATTCCGCGGATGGTACGGTTAAAAGCCGTTTTCGGACACATGAGGGACACCTGGTCGAAGGCGTATTGATCCCGACCGACGAACGCAAAACAGCTTGCGTTTCTTCCCAGATCGGTTGCTCTCTTAGTTGCAAATTCTGCGCGACCGGTACGATGGATCGCAAACGGAATCTGGACTATGACGAAATCTATGACCAGGTGGTCCTGATCAACCAGCAATCCGAAAAAGTATACCAAAAGAAGTTATCTAATATCGTTTTCATGGGTATGGGCGAGCCCTTGCTGAACTATAGAAATGTGCTGAAAAGTATCGAACGCATTACTGCGGCCGATGGTCTGGGTATGAGTCCCCGTCGCATTACCGTTTCTACCGCCGGAGTTGCCAAAATGATCCGACAGTTAGGGGACGATAAGGTGAAATTTAAATTAGCCCTTTCGTTACATGCCGCCAATGATCAGAAACGCAACGAGATCATGCCGGTCAATGAAACCAATAATATCAAGACCCTGATCGATGCGCTGAATTATTTCTATCAGCAGACGGGTAATGAGATCACGCTGGAATATATCTTATTTAAAGATTTTAACGATAGCCGCGAGGATGCCGACGAACTGGTAAAGGTCTACAGGCAGATCCCCGCCGATCTGGTAAACATCATTGAATACAACCCCATCACCGGGGCTCTCTTCGCCAAACCCGACGATTTTGCCGTCGAAAAATTCATGCAGCACCTTGAAAAGAATAAGGTCAACGCCCGTCTGCGCAGAAGCCGGGGCAAGGATATCGATGCAGCCTGCGGGCAGCTGGCGAATAAGGAGAGCATGTAAGGAAATATCCCTGCACCACCCCCTACGCCCCTACTCTGACCGTAAACTCTTCACGGGATTAGCCAACGCCGCTTTGATCGACTGAAAACTAACCGTCGCCAAGGTGATCAGCAAGGCCCCCACAATGGTAACGACAAATACCCATAACGAAATAGAAGTGCGGTAATCGTAATGTTGCAGCCAGTTGTGCATGACATAATACGAAACGGGAACAGCCAGGAAAAAGGAAAGCAGGACCAGGAGCAGAAAATCCTTTGATAAAAGGCCCCAGAGATGAAGGACGGAAGCACCTAAAACCTTTCGTACGCCAATCTCTTTAACGCGTTGTTCTGCCATAAAAGAAGCCATGCCGAAAAGCCCCAGGCAACTGATAAAGATCGCAAAAACGGTAAAAAAACCGGCCAGGCGTCCAATCCGCTCTTCGAATTGAAATTTTCGGGCATAATCCTCATCATTAAAAGTGTAATCAAACGGAGATCCGGGATTGTATTTTTTAAAGATCGATTCGATCTTCGGCAAAGCCTGGCTCATCGCTAAAGCCGGATTGGCCTTTACCGTTATCACATTCGCATTTTCATTATTCTGATCGATCATAAATATCGTAGGTTTTACCGGTGCAAAAGGATTCTCCATTATCAGATCTTTCACGACGCCGATTACACGATAATTTTTATCCTTCCGGTCACTATACAGATATTCCACCGTCGAGCCGACAGCATTTTTAAAACCCATATACCGGGCCGCAGATTCATTGAGGATCATACCCGCTGAATCAGAAGCAAAATCCCGGGAAAAATCACGTCCGTCCGCGAACTGGAATCCGATCGTCTTCCCGAAATCATGGTCAACCCGTATGACCCCAAAACTGGGAACCACATTGGGATCCTTTCCTGTCCAGGAAAACCCGCTCTGATTCGAATAAACACTGGTTGTAGGGCTGCTGGATACGGCGACATTCAATGCTGCGCCAGAACGGATCAGATCGGTGCGGATGGCCTCATAATGTTTGGTGAGGTCATCGGTATTGATATCGACGGTCAGCAAACCATCCCTGGTATAGCCCACCGGGCGGTTGCGTACAAAAACGATCTGTTGAAAGACGACGATGGTTCCGATGATCAGGGAAATGGACACAGTGAACTGAAGCACGATGAGGATCTTCCGCGGCAGGGAAGCCAGACGCCCGGCCTTGAAGGTTCCTTTCAAAACCTTTACGGAATTGAAGGAAGAAAGATAAAAAGCCGGATAACTCCCCGATACCAGACCGGCAAACAGGGTGAACCCGATAGCGCCCGAGCAGAACAAGGGATTGGTCCAGGGAATGGAAAGTTGTTTATCCGCCAGTTGGTTGAAGAAGGGCAATGCCAGCCGCACCAGCAGGAGGGACAGGCCAAAAGCCAGAAAAGCGATCAATAACGATTCCCCCAGGAACTGGAAGATCAACTGCCGGCGGAGCGAGCCAACGGCTTTTCGGATGCCCACTTCTTTGGCGCGTTTCTCCGAGCGTGCAGTACTGAGATTCATAAAATTGATGCAAGCCAGCAGCAATACAAAAAGACCGATGGTACCGAACATCCAGACAAAGGTGATGGCGCCACCTGTATTTTTACCGTTTTTAAATTCGTCGTATAAACGCCACTTGCTCATGGGATGTAACAAGACCTCCGGTTTGTCATTGCGATTATGCCCGGTAAGCGCGCTCTTTATCTTTGCGTTCACCTTATTCAGATCGGCACTTTCCTGCAATTGTATATAGATCTGGAAAGAATTGCTGTTCCATTGATTCTCAGAACTCTTTACCCAGGGCTGTTCTGCCGAATAAAAAGCCCAGGGGACAAACAGGTTTACTTCGTTAAAACTCGAATTATAGGGGAAATCTTCGTAGATACCCGTTACTTTCAGTTCTTTTTTGTTATCGATCTTCACCAGTTTATTTATAGGGTCGCGATCGCCAAAAAGGGAAGAAGCCAGGGAATGGCTGATCAACAACGAACTGGGATCATCAAAAGAAGCAGAAGTACCCCGGATCATTCTCAGCGTGAGCATGTCGACAAGACCGGGTTGGGCAAAAATACCATGCGTGCTCAGTAACTTGTCCTCCACCGACACCACATGAGAAAAATTCCAGGACGCCAGCGATACCTTTTTAAAATCACCGGCATATTGGGTTCGCAAGGCTCCCGCAAGTGGGATCGGCACCGTCTGCAAGGTGCGTATATCATTCCCATGCGTCGAATTGATCATCACATGTACGATCCGGTCATAATTGAGAAAATTTTTATTGTAATTGACATTATCCACGATCCACAAACCGATCAGGAATACAACGGCCATCCCGATGGCCAGCCCTGATATATTAAGGATAGAGTATGCTTTATTATTTACCAGGTTCCGCCAGGCGATCTTGAAGTAATTCCGGATCATAAAAATGTATTACTAAAGAATTTAAATAAAAGGAGGGCAGCAAAAATAGGTCCGGCAATCGGCCTGATTGATTCCCAAACAGTTAGTGCAAGAAGAAACAATAGCCGCGCACGTTTTCAATACAAAATCGTCCGGTTTCGATACAAGTCTTACGCACCCCAATACAAGATGTCTATTCCGCCAAACTCATTTCCTGCATATTGTCAGTCGTCATGGACGCCTTTCTTATTTCAGACATTGTCCGCTGATGGAATTTTTTCATCATCTTGTTCAGGTGACTGCTATCGGTAAAACCAAGTTCGTAGGCTATCTCTTTGAAGGATTGACGGGTATAGTAAACCCTGGCTTCTGCAATCTTCAATTTTGATTTTAATACAAAATCCTGGAAAGTCTCCCCGCTGTTACGTTTGAAATATTCACTGAAATAAGTTTCTGCAATATGAAACTCCGAAGCCAGGTATTTTATGGAGATCTTTTCTTCAGACACTAAATTGTGTTGAACGAATTGAATGATCCCGGCGATCTTTTTGCCGGCCATTTCAGGGATAACCAGGCTGTCTTTCTCAATATTCCGGGCAATAATACTTAAAATAGCCACCAGCGTGCTTTGCATGATCAGATTTCTATGCGTTCCCTTTCTCCCATACTCATCCTGCAATACTTCCAGTAAAGCGATCACCTTGTCTTTATCGGTTTCATCCCTTATCAGTTCTCCCGGTTTACGGTTATAATTACCAATAATGAAATTAAGCCGGTTGCACCAGGTAGTATAATCGACCAGGGTATGATCCCGCTCCATACAAGTCCTGTTTGCGAATTTGAGGAACAGGAACCGCGTCCTTTTCCGGATGATATAGGTGTGACAATCAGTGGCGGGCAGCAGGAAAATATTTCTTTTCTGATACGGGTACCGTAGATTGTTTACATATTGATCTCCTTCGCCGTCCAGGATGCATACTATTTCAAAAAAACTGTTCCGCCTGTCCCACTTATCCCAGGTATCGAGCTCCGCTGTAGTGATAACAAAAGGTTCATTCAAATATTCCATACCCGAATTTACCAATAAAATGACAGGAGAAAGGGTGATCCCATCTCCTTACCGGTCTTTCCCAGCAGTATACCTCTTTGACCCGGAATTAGCAGCTCAACTTTGCGCTTTCATTAACAACTCAAAAAAAACAAATATGAAAGCTTGGGAATTACAAGGCTTTGGCCTTAAACACCTGAAACAAGTTGAGCGGGCAATTCCAAAACCCGGTCCGAAACAGATCCTGATCAAAGTAAATGCCGTCTCGCTTAATTTCCGGGATAAGGCTATTGCAGAAGGAATTTATTTACCCGATATCATGCGGATGCCCCTGATACCGGTTTCCGATACAGCCGGAGTGGTGGTTGATGCGGGTAAAGCAACAAGCCGGTTCAAACCGGGTGACCGGGTTACGTCCCATCTTTACCCAAATTGGGTCAGCGGCCTCCGGCATCCTTCGGATGTATCGCTGCATGCACTGGGAGGGCCGGTGGACGGCGGCCTGGCAGAATACATGCTTTTGGACGAGGAAGGCGCCGTAGCCACCCCTGCGGGCCTCACCGACGCGGAAGGCGCCACTTTGCCTATTGCCGCCCTCACGGCCTGGTTTGCGCTGGTTGAACACGGTCAGTTACAAACCGGACAGACCGTAGTAGTGCAAGGCACCGGCGGCGTTTCCCTGTTCGCCATTCAATTAGCCGCCGCGCTGGGAGCCAGGGTGATCGCCTTGTCCGGAAGTGATGACAAACTGGAGCTGGTCCGGAAACTAGGGGCATCGGATACTATTGATTATAAAAAGAACCCCGAATGGCACCAACAGGTATTGGAATTGACCAATGGAAAAGGAGCAGACAATATCCTGGATATCGCCGGGGGTAGCAGCCTGAATAAGTCCGTCCGGGCAGTAAGGGATGGAGGACAGGTATCTGTGATCGGGTTCCTGGAAAATATTACGGCCAGCCTTGACCTCCTTCCTGTTATTTTTAAGGCTGCCCAGGTCCGGGGAATCCTGGTAGGTAACAGAGACGCCTTCGAAGCCATGAATACCGTGATCGGACAGCACGCCATAAGACCGGTAATAGATATTACCTATCCTTTTGACGACGTATTGTCTGCTTATGCCCATTTAGAACGGGGAGCGGTAGGGAAAATCGTGGTAATTCGGTAAACAGGCGTTTTTAACAGGCATTTACCCTCCCGGGGCATTAAACCTTCCTTTTAAGTGCCCGTCTTATATACCAAATAACAAGACCATGAATACAAACAAAGTCATGCATACAAACAAGACCATGCATACAAGATTCACACAACTTCTGAAAAAAGGGTTTCTTTTTTCCGGAGTCTTATTCCTTGGGCTGGCTTCAGGGCTGTCTTCTCAAGCTCAATCCTCCAGTAATAGCAGTACGGACAATACAGGGACAGGGACAGATACAATCCGACGCGCCGGCGGTATGCGACCTCATTGGGGTAATAAGGATGGTTCCGACCATTTTGCGCAGCGGGAGGGGTTTCGCAGCCGTTCGGGCGGCCGGATGGGTGGAGGAAGGGAAGGCCGGATGGGCAGACACAGGAATGGTATCCATTACACGCCTGAACAACGCACCCAGGTGATGGCCATTCAAAAAGAGTATCATCAGAAATCGGCTGACCTGTTCAAAAACGATAAAATGACCTTGGGGCAATACAAGGCACAACTTATCGCTCTGCAGAAAGAAAGAAAAAATAAAATGGATGCCTTGTTGACGCCGGAGCAAAAAGACAAACTGGCGCAACATAAAAAACAAGCCTCCGAGAACAGACAGGTAATGGCCGCCGCGCGTTTGGAAAAACTGAGGATACGGCTGAGCCTGAATGATGATCAGGTAGCCAAGATCAAGACCGGGCAGGAGAATCTGTCCGCCCAGGCAAAGATCCTTCATGAGAATGAAGATCTCCTGCCTCAGCAAAGAAGAGAATTGCTAAAAAATCTGTTCGTCAAACAACAGGATAATCTTAAGGCCGTGCTTACTCCTGAGCAATTGTCCAAATTCCAGGAAATGCAGAAATCACATCGACACGGTCCTGGCGCTTAAATCCTTATGAAATCATAAATGGACGTTCGAGGCAGAGGGGTTAAAGTTAAAGCTCCGGAGAGATCCGGGGCTTTTTTTATTGGTACGGATCGATATTAATACGGGGCAATCTCAATACGGGTCGACCCCTTTCGCCCGCATCAGCGACTGCTCTCCAAAACGATCCTTGATGCTGTCGATCGCCTGGTACAAATGGATCATTTCCTGCGTATCCTCGAAGAGATTGATCTGGTGATTACCCGGCACCAGCTGCGTAAAACGTACACCCAGCAACCGTATCAGCATGCGCCGTTCATACAGGCGGGTGAATAGTTCTTTGGCCGTTTTCAGCAGGGTATGGTCGGCACTGCTATAGGCAATACTACACTGACGGGTGACCGTGTCAAAATTCGCATACCGGAGTTTGACCGTAACACAGCCTGTCAGTTTGTTCTGCTGGCGTAATTGAAAACCGATATCTTCAGTCATACGCACCAACTGGCCTTCCAGGAAATCCAGATCGATCGTATCGGTCTCGAAGGTCCTTTCTGTAGAGATAGATTTCTGTTCGTGATAAGGAATGACCGGCGTTTCGTCAATACCGTTGGAGCGCCGCCAGAGCTCGATGCCATTTTTCCCCAGCAGATTTTCCATCATCTCTACCGGGATCTCGCTCAGGGTCCGGATCGTCTCCACACCCATCCGCAACAGGAGCAGGGAAGTCTGCTTCCCTACTCCGGGCATCTTTACTATACTGAGTGGCGCCAGGTATTTCTTTTCTTCTCCCGGCGGAACTTCAGTCTGTCCATTGGGCTTGACTTCGTTGGTCGCCACTTTACTGATCAGTTTGTTACCAGCCAGGGCAAACGATGCCGGCAATCCCGTTTCTTTGGCAATCCTTTTTTTAAGTGTCCTGCTGAACTCGCTGCAGCCAAAGAACTTATCCATTCCCGTCATATCGATATAAAATTCATCGATGGAAGCCTTCTCGAACAAAGGGACGGTGTCCTGTATGACGTCCGTCACCAGGCGGGAATAATTGCTGTAAGCTTCCATATCCCCCCGGATGATGAGTACATGCGGGCATAAACGCCGCGCCAGTTTCATCGGCATCGCCGAATGGATACCGAATTTACGCGCCTCATAACTACAGGCCGCCACGACTCCCCTGTCACCGCTCCCACCCACGATCAGAGGCCGCCCCATTAATTTGGCATTTTTAAGACATTCCACTGATACAAAAAAAGCATCCAGGTCAAAATGAGCGATATGTCGTTGCGACGATAATAACATAGGAAAGGTTTGAAAAGATCCGGGACAGGATCAACAGGTCAGGGGGGGTGGATTAGGACTCTTACAGTTCACCGGTCTTTCTTTTTTTGACGCCGACCTTCTGCATCATCGTCACTTCGATCGCACAGACGCCGAATTCCGCCACCACTTTGCCGGTGATCTTATAGAAACCACCACCCTGCAATGGATACTGGCGCAGACTGTCGGGAAAGTGGACCGTATCTACCCAGTCCCTGTTCACATCGATAAACGTACCGAAGAACATCGTTTCTTTTTTGACAGTACTCACTCCTTTATAGGTGATCAGATACGCAAGTACCGTTACCTGCTGCCCCACCGCGCCGTCGAGACTGGCAGCGGAAGAATAGTTCAACGGATCGTCATCCACCAGTTCGAAAGGATTGCGCAGCGGAAAACCAAGGATCTCTATTTCATCAAAAAGATCATCCAGTTCGTTAACGGGAAAATCGGGGAGTTTGAATTCCAGGGGTTTATCTTTGTATAAAGAACGGCTCGATGGAATATGCGTTTTATTTTTCTTCTGAAAAAAGTTGGCTTCCCAGAGCAATTGTTTTTTATTTTTTTCAGTAAAACGTAGTGCGCCGACACGGATTAGTATATTGAGCTGCTCCAGCGCGATCCCCGTCCGTTCGATAAAATCCGGCAGGTGCAGATAATGACCGGACTGAGCTCTTTGCTCCATGATCTTTTCCGACAGATTGTTTTCCATTTCCCGGATATGCACCAAACCAACATAGACATCCGTCCCGCGGATCGTACTAAGATGTTCGCTGTTATTGATACAGGGGGCATGCACAATGGCACCCGTCTTCATCAGCTCATAGAAATACAGTTCGGTACTGTAAAAACCGCCGAAGTTATTGATCACCGCCACCATGAACTCCATCGGGTAATAGGTCTTGAGATAAAGGCTCTGATAACTCTCGACGGCAAAGCTCGCTGAATGGGCCTTGGAAAAACTATACCCGCCAAAACTTTCGATCTGTCGCCATACTTCGCCGCTCGTGGATTCGGTATAGCCCCGTTCCGCGCAATTCGCAAAAAATTTCTCGCGGATACGCAGCATCTCTTTATTGCCCCGGTATTTGCCGCTCATAGCCCGCCGGAGAATATCCGCCTCTCCCATGTCCAGACCCGCAAAATAATGCGCCACCTTGATCACATCTTCCTGGTAAACCATCACCCCGTAGGTCTCTTTCAGCAATTCTTCCATCTTGGGATGGAGGTATTCGATCTTTTCCGGGTTATGATAACGAAGAATATATTCGCGCATCATCCCGCTTTGAGAGACCCCCGGGCGAATAATCGAACTGGCCGCTACCAGGGTGATATAATCGTCGCATTCCAGTTTCCTGAGCAGCTGCCGCATCGCAGGCGATTCGATATAAAAACAACCGATCGTCTGTACAGTTCTGATCTGCTCCCGCACACGGGGATCTTTTTTGAATTTCTCTACTTCATGGATATTGATGCTGACCGACCGGTTCTCACGGACCAACCTGATCGCCTCTTTAATATGTCCCAGCCCCCGCTGACTGAGTATATCGAATTTATACAAACCGATATGCTCTGCAACAAACATATCGAACTGAGTGGTGTTAAAATTTTTGGGCGGAAGATAAATAGCCGTATAAGCATGAATAGGTTCTTCGCTAACCAGCATGCCGCCGGGATGGATACTGGAATGATTAGGGAAATTCTGCATGCGCTGACCATATTGCAGGATAAGCCGGTAGATCTGATCGGCATGCCCGGTTCCCGTGAATTTGTCTCCATTGCGTGAATGATAGGATCGTCTGCCTGCCAGTTCATCGATCTCGGCCTTCGGCAAACCGAATACTTTGCCCAGTTCACGGATAAGGGCATTGTATTGAAAGGTGGTATACATTCCCAGCAGGGCCACATGATCCCGCCCGTAACGTTTGAATACATAGTCGATCACTTCATCACGGTCCAGCCAGGAAAAATCGATATCGAAATCCGGAGGCGAGGTGCGGTGCGGATTCAGGAAACGTTCAAAATACAGATCCAGTTCGATCGGGTCCACATCCGTGATCTGCAGGCAATAGGCGACAATGGAATTGGCGCCGCTCCCACGCCCCACATAATAAAAACCCCGGTTCTGCGCATAACGGATGATGTCCCAGGTTATCAGAAAATAGGAATTAAAATTCAGCTCGCCGATGATCCGCAATTCTTTATCGACCCTTTCACTGGCTATCTTATTGTTTTTTCCATACCGGAACTTCAAGCCGTCATAAGCCAGTTTTTTCAGCAACTGCATGTCATCGGCCTTATCGACGCTGAAATTCCGTTTGTTCTTGTCTTTCCCGAAGTCCATGGATATGCTGCAGGCATCCATTAATTTATAGGTATTGGTAACCATATAGACATGATTGCGGAAAGCATGCAACAGTTCGGCCGGAGAAAGAAAAATCTCGTCCGGAGCGGCCGTATCGCCGGGAGAAAGTTTGGAGAGCAATGTATTTTTGTCGATGGCCCGCAGCAGACGGTGTATATTATAACCGGTCTTGTCTTCGAAAGTAACGGGGTGCCTGATCACGAGTTTGTCCGCATATTCCCGGACCTGCCCGCGAATGTCCATATTAAAGAGTTTGTTGACCTCGGTGGGAAGAACGCCGATCCGTTCATTGGGCAACAGACCGGCGAATTCTTTTTTCCCAAGCGGATAAAGTACAAATCCGTCAGCCGGATCACCGGGAAAGGATTTCCCGAAATAGGCTCCGTCAAAAAAAGCAAATACAGCAGGAGGAGAAACAGCCGGAATGATCTGCGGAGCGGCGAAGAGGCTGGCAGGAAAATCTTCTTTGGCCTGTAACCATTGCGATAAAAAACGATTGATCCATTGCAGGCCCTGATTATTGGCCGCCAGTAGAATATAGAGCAATTCATTGCCATTGCGGATCTCCGCCCCTAAGATCGGTTTTACGCCATGTTGCCTGCAGAAACGTACAAAATCCCAGGCATCGCAGGTATTATTGATATTCGTGAGCGCAAGCCCGTTCACCCCAAGCTCTACAGCCTTTTCTACCAGGGCTTCGGTTGCGAAAGTGCCATAACGAAAACTAAAATACGTCTTACAGTTGAGGTACATACGGGAGAGATTCAGCACCAAAGCTAGGCAGAAATACTAAATATTTTAGTTTTTATTTGCCAAATATTTTAGTATTTACGGTCGCGTTTTTGCCTGCCGTAACCTGCGGGTAATCGTATGTAACTTACAGACAAGCGCATGGGATGAAATTGCCTGTGTAAACTTATCTTTCTGAAAAAATTTTGATGATAAGGGTTAACCCTAAACCTTCCATTTTCGCAGCTGCTGCATCAGGGCCTTCATATCCTTGGGCAGTGGCGCTTCGATGGTATGGTACTCACCCTGCTCATCCTTAAAATGCAGGATCTGTGAATGAAGACCGAGACGGGCGAGGATGGGACGTTCGTTCTCTTCGGATTTCGAGAGTTTGAAATTACGTTTGAAAGAGGAGATAAAGATGGGCCGGGCATCGCCATAATATTCATCGCACACGATAGGATGACCGATGGACTGCATATGCACGCGGATCTGATGAGTTCTCCCGGTAAGGATCCGGAATTGCATCAGGGTGTAAAGACCCAGTTCTTCCAGGACTTCATATTCGGTAAACGATGCTTTTCCTTTTTTATTGATCACCATGGTGCCCAACTTGACGGGATGCTCCATGATGGGTGCGTCGATGGTTCCTTTTTTTTCAGCCGGGGTGCCTTGAACGATCCCTGCATATGTCTTTTCGACAGCCCTTTCTTCAAATATTTTGGACAACCACTTATGAGACTCTTCATTTTTTGCAAATACGATCACACCAGACGTTCCCCGGTCGAGACGGTGAACCGTAAAGATATTGCCATAGGTATGTTTTAACCAGCTTTTCAGAGAACTTTCTTTGCCTTCCCGGTCAGGAATACTCAACAGTCCCGCAGGTTTGTTGAGTGCTATAAATTCACTGTTCTCGAACAGGATTTCCGGTTTTTGCATATTGCAGAAATGAAAGATTGAGTAATGATAGATTGAGCAATTTACCGCGACAAGGGTTCGATCTTACGATCAGCCTTTTCTCCTTGGCCGGTAGCCGGTGCCGCCTGTCTTGGACACGGTGGATTTCCCCTTCCGACGGGGTTTATCACCGGGTTTGCCGCCTGGCGTCCTACCCGATTTATCGGCAAATCCGATAGAAGGATCTTCTGACGCTCTTGCCTCAGGATGGCCTTTGCCGCCGCCTTTGCCCTTGGGCGCAAAACCCCGCTTTCCTGCAGCGTGATCTTTCGATCCTGCATGTCCGGATACGCCTTTGCCCGGTCCGGCCTTGCGCGGTTCTTCCGAATAGAAGGCAGATTCGTTCTCTTCGGGGAAATCACCGAAATCATCGGGAACGGCGGCTTTATTTGCTTTACTCCTGACACCGGAATTGAGGAATTTCAGGATGCGGATCTCTTTATCATTAAGCAGGCGCCATTCGCCGCGTTGTACATTTTTTTTGGTCAGGCCGGCATACATAACGCGGTCAAGCCCACGAACATCGTAACCAAGATGTTCGAAGATTCGGCGTACGATACGGTTACGGCCGCTATGGATCTCCAGACCGATCTGCGTCTTATCTTTTGGATCGGCATAAGCCAGTACATCTACCGTTGCCGGCCCGTCTTCCAAAACGACCCCTCCGCCGATGATCTTGTCGAAATCGGCCCTGGTAAGGGGTTTGTCAAGGGTGACATGGTATATTTTTTTGATTTCGTGCTTGGGATGAGCGAGTTTCTGTGCCAGTTCGCCGTCATTGGTCAGCAACAAAACACCTGAAGTATTACGGTCCAGTCGCCCTACGGGATAAACACGTTCGGTCGTGGCCCGGCGGATCAGATCCAATACGGTCCTTCTTCCTTCCGGATCTTCGGTCGTCGTAATATAATCCTTTGGTTTGTTCAGGAGTATATAAACAAAATTCTTAGAGATCGTGGCCTTCTTACCCGTAACATTCACTTCGTCATTCGGAGAGACCTTGGTTCCCGGTTCGGTAACCAGTTTCCCGTTAACTTCTACTTTCCCTTGTTTGATCAACTCTGCCGCATCGCGCCGGGAACAGATTCCCGAATGGGCAATATATTTATTCAGCGGAATGAGCCCGGAGTCATTATTATTATTTGCCCCGCCACGTTCTGTATTTCCCTTTTGACGTTCTGTATGACCGCCCTGGCGTTCTGTATGACCACCCTGGCGTTCTGTTGGGCGAGGTTTATCTCCACTGAATTGTTTTTTTACAGGCCCTGCCGAACGGGATGGAGGCCCTGATCTTTCAGTCCTTTCGGGTCTTTCGGATCTTTCAGTCCTCTCGGATCTTTCAGTCCTCTCGGGCCTTTCAGTCCTCTCGGGCCTTTCGGATCTTTCGGGTTTTCCCGGCTTGAACGCTCTTGCCGGTTTTCCCCCTCTCTCCGATCCCTCTGATTCTGTCCGTCCGGGCCTTTGAAATTTCCCTTCCTTACGGCCAGATTCCGGTTTGCGGGATCTGTCCTCATTCCGATCGTTCCTGCCTTCCTCAGGCTTCCCCTCAGGCTTCCGGAAGGAATCGCCCTTTCGTGCTTCTCCAGCGTCCCGGGGATGCTCTCCCTTGCGGGAGTGCCCGGCATTACGGAATCCGTCTGCCTTCCGGGCTTCACGGGAGTTCTGAAACTCGCCGCCATGCTGCGTCCGGGCATTGCGTTTTTCCTCGAAATGCCGCTCAATAGCCTCTTTGCGCTCACGCTTGACCGCCTTCTTTTCCTGCCTGATCTCTTCTTTGACGGCTGCGTTGCTTTTTTTATGAAAGAATTTGTTGAAATTGTCCGTTTTCCGTTTTTTGCTCCGGTTGGAGTCTTTGGCGCCTTGATTTTTTCCGGTTGCGCTCTTATCGTTTGCGCCTTTGGCGCCTTTACCCTTTTTGGGGTGATCGTGCTTTTGCTTCATGTTGGAGATTTGCTGTTTTACAACAGTAGTGGGCAAAATTACCAATTTATAGGGGAATTGAGGGATTTATTTACCGGCGTGCAGAAGAAGCAGTGAAAAACCAGCATTTAGCCCTGCACAACTGGTAATGTAAAATAAAAAGTAGAGCCCCTTCCATTTTCGCTCTGCACCCAGATCTTTCCTTTATGGCGGTGAATGATCTCTGCGCTGAGATAAAGCCCGATCCCAAAACCGGACACCCGTTGGGTATCATTTCTCTTAACCCGGTAAAACCGTTCGAATAATTTCTCTTTATCATGGTCTTCGATACCGATCCCTTCATCTTTAACGCTAACACAGACCAAATTGCCCTCTACCAGGGCTTTAACCCCGATAGCCGTTCCATTGGGAGAATATTTTATCGCATTCGTTAAAAAATTTGACACTACATGCTCGATCTTATCCTTGTCTGCCACCACTGAAATGGTCTCCTTGATTTCAAAAGAAATCGAATGACTGGCATCGAAGTGAGTGATATCATTGATAACTTCTTTAATTATCGCATTCAGATCGAACTTTTGCATTTTCAACTCGATCTTACCGGATTCAAGTCTGGAAATATTCAGGAAACCATTGATCATACTAATCATCTTATTCACCTGGATTTCCGCCCTGTCCAATGCCTTGACTGCGAAACCGTCATTTTCATCCTTAGCCTTATCACCAAGTAACTGCACATAGGCTTTTAAAGAAGTCAATGGTGTCTTCAACTCATGACTGACCATTCCGATAAAGTCATTTTTACGCTGTTCGTCCAGTTTTTTATCCGTTATTTCCAAAACCGATCCTATAAAACGGGCAGGCTGATCTTTTTCATTAAAAAAAACCTTCCCCTTGGCACTTAACCAGCGGAGCTTTTTATCGGTCGCACCAATGGTTCGATATTCAACATTATAATCACCATTGCCGATACTTCTATTAAATAAATTATTGATAAGGGTCTCGATACGTTCCCGGTCATCTTCATGCAGCCCGGGTAAAAAATCATTTTCATAAGTAACCTTTTCCTGGTGGGAAATACCAAATAGTTCCCGGCACCTCGGATCCCAATCCATGGTTCCTTTAATCAGATCCATATCGAATGTCCCTAATTCTGCTGCCCGTGTTGCCAACCGAAAATGTTCTTCGCTGGCCTTCAGCTCGGCCATAACCTTAATCTGTTGGGTGGTCTCATTACAAATCACCAGAACCCCGGCAGGCAATCCGGTTTCATCTATTACTTTGCTATAACCAAATGTCCAGTATACATCCTCCATCATGCCGTTCCGGTAAATGGGAATAAGCTGGTCTTCACTCCAGGTAGATTCTCCTCCTGACATGACCTGATCGATCAGAGGCTTTATAACCGGCCAGATTTCCGGCCAGCACTTCACCCCCTCCTGACCTAAAGCCTTGGGATGTTTACCGCCATTCCCCAGACTGGGGCGGTAGGCGTCATTATAAAACTGGATCAGATCAGGCCCCCACCATAAAAACATGGGGAATCTGGAATTAAGCATAATGCTGATGGTCGTCAATAAACTTTGAGACCAATTTTCAGGACTGCCCAGGATGGTTTCGGTCCAATTAAAAGAACGAGTTAATTCACCCATTTCCCCACCGCCTTTTAAATACTGATGATAAGGGGGCTTAATGAGATCATTTACGGCCATATTCCAATGAATTTATTCCATAAAAGTAGTTCTAAAAAGCCTGAACCTCCACATCATCGATATAAAAGATCGTTGGTGCAGAAGGTTCATCCGCCCCAATCAAGGGAGGATCTTTGGTTTCAGTTGGCGTAAGCCTGTCGGGAAAATTCCGGTAATGACCCGTTCGAAAGGACAATCGCTCGACGGACTTGACTGCTTCCGCTAATTTCGCCTTTGTCAAAAACTTTTCCCCATCGATCCAAAGCGAATAATTACCGTTCAGTTCATTTTCACCCGGTGCCGTTTCCGTAACCAGCTTAATCCTATACCATTTTCCTTTCTGATAAGTCCTGATCAATTTTTCCGTACCTCCCTCCCGTGCCATGATCTGCCCGTTATTATCAAACCGCAGCCTTACAGGCCTGTTCCCGTATCGATCGGTTAGATCGATTTCCAGCAGACCCATATTTGCTGGATCTGCGTATATCCTAAAGCTCGTTTTCACCCTTGTCCCTTCTTGAAAGACCCTGATCGCCCGGGCATAATCGTAAGGATCCTTATCCAACAACCGAAGAGATTTATCTGTTGTTCCCGAAATTCCTGAGCTCTTCACCCCATTTCCCATACTATTCACTCCAATTCCCGGATTTTTTACGACAGAAACACCAGCCCAGGCAGGAGAGTAAATATTCCAATCCCGCACCGGTCCATCGATTAATAATTGATCAAAATTATCCCTGACAGCATCTTTTACCGCATACCGTATGGGTAAAGGAATCCGGCTGATCCAGATATCCTCTTTATTCATGCTGTAGCTTAACCACATATCATTACCCGGCGGAATCCCGTTTCCTTCTTCTATACCCCGCATATAACAGGGGCCAAAATCTTTCCATCTACCGCTGAAACGTCTTGGGGGCACTTCCCCCTGTACCAGCAGCATGTGATCGAAAAGGATACCGTCCTTCCCGGTTACGACGACCAATGGATATCGGTAATCGGACAAATCTATAGGATTATAACAAATGGCATACCGGCCATCTTTAGTCCGCTGCCCCCATTGTTTTCCACCAGACATCAGAAAAGTAGGTGATTGCACAGGATCGGAAAAGGTATAGCCTTCATCCGAAGAAAGTGCGGTCAGGGATTTTTTCCAGAGCGCCACGACCTTTCCGTCTTTCCGATGATACCAGGATAAGGCTTCCCCTGCTTTTTTACCATTATAAAACCCATCCAATCCCTGATCTTCATCATACCATTGAAAACTCATCAGCCTGTCCTTCAGCAAAGCACCGCAGGCAGCTACGAATCCGGTATCGCCGGATTTTTTATAAAATGGATAACTGGTATTCGATTCGTTCCAATCCGCATGACTCGAATAACGGATAAAATATATCGGTCCGAATCCTCCATCCTTATAGACTTCCCGGACAACCCTGCCGATTCCGCCTTTACCGAAAGGATCCTCCGTATGACCATAAAACCCTATAACAAGCAACCTGCCGGAGGGTGATACATAGAACCCCATTCGCTGGTGCATCATATATCCATTATACCCTTCAGGTATCCTGACGCCCTGCGGTGCCTGGTAAGGGGGGAAGACTACTACTGGCTTATTCCAATGACGGCCGTCTCCGGAGGTCAGTACCAGGGTCTGTCCCGGAGCTATATGTTCGTCAACCGGATTACTGAGGTAATGTTGGAAAAATTGCCCATTCCAATAACAAATATTGGATCCATGATTATAGGTCCATCCATATCCATCGGCCATTTCGGGATGGGTACGGTTGGCCCGCATGGTTTGCAGGTTCTCTGTTCCAATGGCATAACGAAGCCTTCCTTCATGCAGGCCGGGGTCTATTGTCTGGCCACCGGTATAACGAACCGGTTCTCCCGGGAAGCCGGTTTGACCATTACCTTTTATGAAACAAAATAAGGTCCAGGAGATAAGAAATAGGGTCGATTTCAAGTTCAGGGAGTTTTATACTTCTAAATTACAAAAAGCGAACATACTCTTATTCCTGTTTTTACGTTATTAAAAAAAGGATTATATATATTTTTCTCCTGAATGAAAAACTGATATGAGATTGAATGTAAAGCCCGGAGTTGTTATACATCGAAAAATTACCTGGCTTTTATTATTTTCCGTCGTTTCACTGGCTATTGTTAGCTGGCTGATATATATTAATAAAAAAAATATCGAGAAAACGAATCTTCGTATCAGTCAGGCTTATGAAATCATAGGCACTATCCATCAGGTCATCGGCTCGGTGTCAGAGTCAGGGGCGGATTCCTATTTATATCTGGAACGGGGGGATCAGGAGGCTGCGCTTCGCATCAGGACCTTCCATGGAAAATTGGAGCAGGATCTGGATTACCTTCACCAGCTTACCCGGAACAATGACGATCAGGGGAGGAATATTTCCCTGCTCAGAAAATACTTCCTTGAAAAACAGGCCTTCGATGAAAGCCTGTTTCTGACCTCGCAGGGTCAATCCGTGGAATCGAATCAAACAGGCAAAACGGATCAGTCTTCCACTTCAGAAAGAATTACACGGGAACATCGTGCGGCAGATTTGAATAACAGGATAAAGACCCTCCTGAATGAAATGGTCAGCGAGGAAAAAAAATTACTCACCGAACGTAAGAATATAAATGAGGTTGCCGACAGAAGGACGGCCTATGGTCTGATCATGATACGGATCGTAAGTTTTCTTTTTGTTGTTATCGTGTTGATCCAGCTAAATAAAGAATTTTCCCGGCGTAAAGAAGCAGAAACCGGATTACTGCTGAGCATCCGGGAAGCACAGGATGCCAAACAAATGCAGGAACAGTTTCTGGCAAATATGAGCCATGAGATCCGGACGCCTATGAATGGGATCAAAGGAATGACCGATCTTCTCCTGGGAACCCAATTGTCTCCGAAACAGCACGAACTTGCCGGGATCATTAAAAGTTCTGCCAATAATCTCCTGGTTATTATCAACGATATCCTGGATTTCTCCAAGATAAAAGCAGGCAAACTAAATATCGAGAAAATAGATTTCAGTATTAAAGATGTATTGGCCAATGCCTGTGCCATTTTTGATCATCGCCTGAAAAAAAAGGGATTATTGGTTCAGGTTAACATTGACCCCGGAATGCCCGATTTTGTTAATGGAGATCCACACCGGTTGAACCAGGTATTGATCAATCTTTTAGGCAACGCTATAAAATTTACCGATAAAGGCCGTATTCTGATCATGGTAACTGTCCAGCAACGTTCGGATGCCGGAGTGAGCCTGTCTTTCTCTATTACGGATACAGGAATAGGAATCTCTGAAGATAACCTGCCCTATATATTCGATAGTTTCTCGCAGGCCGGTCTGGATATATCCCGTCGTTATGGTGGAACCGGTCTTGGTCTTACCATTTGCAAACAATTGCTGAAATTGCAGGGGGGAGATATTACCGCAACAAGTGAAGTTGGAAAGGGATCTGCTTTTACTTTTTATCTGCCTTACGGATACAGCAGCAGCACGGAGCTTAAGAGCACCCCTGTTGTCCTTATACAGGATTATAGCAACCTTTTGGTGGGGAAACGTTTCCTGGTAGCAGAGGATAATGAGATCAACCAGAAACTAATCGATTATGTATTGAGAAAAGCCGGAGGAACGGTGGAGCTGGTAAATAACGGTGCAGAAGCAATTAGCTTTTTGCAACAGGATCAAATCTTTGATCTGATCATTATGGATCTGCAAATGCCTGAGATGGACGGATATCAGGCGACCCAATTTATCCGGAACGATCTTCATCTGCAAACTCCCATTATCGCCATGACGGCAACGGCCTTGAAAGGGGAACAGTTGCAATGTCTCGAATCAGGCATGAATGAATATATGACCAAACCATTCGAATTTGCCGACCTGTACAAACGGATTAACAGTTTGCTGAGTTAGAGGAATACCTGTTTCTTAAGCAGCCTCACTTCATAAATTCCGCCTGTTGAATATCCTTCTGAAGCGAAAAATGTCACCTTTACCATTCCATTAGCCTGTTGTAACACATTATCCGGGATAAGGTAATCGACGGCATAAAAATCATTTTCATGGATATTATCAGCAACAACTTCTGCAATGATTTTTCCATTAACCAGGATATGGAACCGGCTATTTTTATCACCTCCAAAATAGGTAATACGCAATCTTCCGGCCTGTTTCTCTTTATCCGTCATTCTATAGCTGAACCATCCTATAGCATCGCGCCAATGCCGGTCATTATTAACTCCTGTATTTGATTTCTCGCTTTCCATAAAGTGATCCGATTCGGGTTGTTGCTCGCCTGAAAAAACAACGTCGATTGTACTTGCCGCCAATTTTTGTTTCTCCACTTCCTGTTCTGCCATTTTTTGTTTTATTTCCGTCAGTTTCCCTGGCGTTATTGTCTGCCAATAAATAACATACCGGGAATCGTGCAACCGGAAGAACGGGATTAATTCCACGTTTTTATATTTTTCGGGATAAATTAACCTGGAGGCAGTAAATGTTAATGACTTATTTGGTACCCTATTGATGAAAGGAGCAATATCTGTACTGCTGGTAACAAACACTGGCATATCCTGTAATGGGTACTGTTTACCGTTCGCGACATGTCCCATCCGGCTGTCATCTGCAAAAAGCCCGTTTAAATCTGTGGTATCCGTTTTGGCAGCCAGGACAATCGGACCGTGAAGTACTGCGACATAATCAGAACCATCCGGCAATTGTTCGGTTGTGGTTTGCATAGGCAATATAACTGTTATACTATCTCCTTTTTTCCATATCCTTTTAATGGAAACATACCCCCCCTCCCCCACGACCACATCAACGGGATGTGCGTTTACACTAATCTTTACCTTTTGAGGGTGAACCCAAACCGGGTATCTTATTTTCAGCACAAAATCCGGTGTTGTTACAGACTCAATTAATAACGAAGTCTTTTCCTCGTCTGGAAAAAGAGTTTGCTGGATAAGCACAATGCCTTTTTCCTTCCAGGTTAAACGAGACGGGATAAACAGATTTACGAATAAATCGTTCTCATGGTGTGCATAAATGAGTTCTCCATATTTTGCCTGGTTTTCCATTCCCGATCCCACGCAACACCAAAAACTGGTTTGAGGTTGTGAATAAACCCTGTAATGACCGGGCCGCATAGGCGTGAAATATACAAAACCTCCGGTACCCGGATGTTGCGTAGAAAGGATATGATTATACAAGGCCCGTTCGTAATAATCAATATACTTGCCCGATCCATCCGTTTGATACAACAACCCGGTCAGCTTGAGCATATTATAGGTGTTACAGGTTTCGGGCCCCTGTTCACTGGTGATCATAGAAGAAAAGTCTCCCGCCGGGTGAAAATGTTCCCTTACGCTATTACCTCCAATAGCGCAGGTTCTGTGCCCGACTACGGTCTCCCAAAAAAAACGCGCTGCCTGGTAATAAGACCGATAATATGAATTATCCCCACCTACCTGAGCAATACGCTCAAACCCAATAACTTTAGGAATCTGCGTATTAGCATGCAAATTTGTTAATTTATCTTCTTTCTGTTCCAATGGTTCAAGTATCGCTTTATGCGAGAATTTACAGGCGGCATCCAGGTATTTTTTATCTCCGGAAATAGCCGCTGCATCGGCCAAAACTTCATTTATACCACCATGTTCCGTTTGCAACATATTTTGCATCTGTTGTTCAGTAAGACTATTTGCCAAACGGACAAACCAGTCACCGAATTTCAGGAGCATTTCTTTTGCCTGTAAGCTACCGGTATACAAATAAGCATCACGCAGGCCGGCAAATGCTTTATGGATATTATAGAGCGGAACCCATTTTTGTTTAATTACATCGACATTACCCTTACCTATTTCAGCCCATAAAGCCCGGCTGCCGGGAACTCCACCCAAATATCCATCCCCATTTTTATCCTGGCATTTTTTTAACTCATCAAGAAGGTAATTCAACCTCTCCCGAACTTTATTATCCCCCGTAGCAGCATACATCATGGATAAGGCCGAAAGATAATGCCCTCCGATATGACCATCCAATCCGGAATTCTCCCAATTTACATAACTTTCTGCCTTAACAGGCAATCCGGCCTCCCGCAAAAAAGGCGCTAACAGCCTGTCCGGATCTAATGCCATGATATACTTCAGATCGGTATTTTCAGCATCTTTGAAAATGCCCGGCAGTAATTGTACATCCTGCAAGGTAAATGCGCTTATTTTGGAAGGAATCTGTCCTCCAACCGACAAAGAAGCAATTACTAAGAGGGCAATGAAAATATTTTTCATAAATAAAACAATCAGTTGTAACCGGGATTTTGTGTAAGATTTGAATTTTTGGCAATCTCGGTTCTCGGTATTGGGAAAAGTGCTCTGTAATCCCCATTCGGAGAATGGGATAGCCATGATTTTTTTGTGAACGCTCCAAACCGGATCATATCCGATCTGCGACGTGCTTCCTGGTTAAACTCCCAGCCTAACTCGTCCAAAAAGCGGCCATATACAATATCAGCCCCTCCTTCATTAGTCGTTGTCAAATGATTTCTAAGCCCATAATCATAACCGCTGCCTTGTTGTAAATCGGCGCCGCCCACAATGGCTTTTGCAGGATCGGATTTAAAATCCCGCACACGAACCTGGGTAACCAATGCAGCAGCCCCATTAGCATCTCCGCTACGCAATAAAGATTCGGCTTTCATCATCAATATATCTGCATACCGGAAAAGCGGCCAGTCATTACTTAACCGATTGGTAGCTCCCGTTGCTATTTCGAATTTACCCAAACGGAAACCATCCACTTCATCCGATATGTCCACTCCGGGAACATAATTGCGATAAGCCAGTGGCTTTCCGGTAAATGCCCCCATTGTTCCAAAAAGACTATCTCCGGTAGCCGTAAACTGTTGCCCCTGAATATAATTATCCTGGTAGCGGCTGTCCTCCGGATCGAAGGTGCTGATAAATTGCGGCACAGCACAAATGCCGCCCCAGGGAGAATACTGTAGATTATAGGTTGCCTGGTTTTCAGGTTCCAGCGTTTGCATGTGCACATCAAAGGAATTCCAATCAGCTACATACTTGGAATCGAAGGGCAATGCAAAAATGATCTCCCTGGAATTCTGATTTTCTGTTACGAATACATTCTTTTGGTTACTTTCCAGAATGAATTGCCCTGCATTAATAATGGTATCGCATACATCCTTACACTTGTCCCATGCCGGCGTGCCTGTATAAATTTCCGCATTCAGGTACATTTTAGCCAATAAAGCAAGACCTGCCCATTTATTAAACTTGCCATAGGTCGCCGTATTGCTGGCAGGGCTAACCAGTGGGATATTGGTTACCAGATCACTAACGATAAAGTTGTACACTTCCGTCCTGGTATTTTGTTTTGGCAAATAGCCTGCAGCTACATTAAACTTATCGACTATCGGAACATTTCCATAACAATCGCATAAAACCCAATAATAGGATGCCCTCAGTAATTTCATTTCTGCGATCAGGGAGGTTGTATCCTTCGCTGCGACGGGAATAATGCCTGCCTGAACCTGGTAAATAATCCGGTTACAATTTGTTACCCCCTGGTAGGCCCTTGTCCAGATATTTATCACGATATCATCGTCGGTCGTCCATTTATGTTCATGTATCCGGCGATATACGCCACCATCCACCCATCCATTCGGGCGGGCTGGTGTCAGCATCTCATCACCAGAAACCTCCTGGGCCCTGTAAAGAGTATTCCATTGCAGGAGAAGGCCGCGCCAGTCCACGTACGCAGCACCGGCAAGGGCGGCAAGGTCCGAAGAGGTAGGGGTGAATTCGCTTGCTATAATTTGATTATAAGATGTACTTTTTAACTTGGTGCAGGCTGAAAGCAGGACCATAAGAATAACTATAATGGTCGTTCCGGTATAGGTAGAATATTTTAACTTTTTCATATCTGTATTAATTAATACTTTTTTTGTCCCTCGGACCTATCAAAAAATTACATTAAGACCAATGCTGAATGTACGTGTGGTTGGATACTTCCATGGTCCATCGATTCCCGGATCCAGGCCGGCTGTGGGGGTCTGGGCGATTCCGGACTGAGCATAAGAGGTCCCGTTCCGCAAACTTACTTCAGGGTCTATCCCTTTATAACCGGTGAAAATGAATGCATTGAGAGCCGACACATAGAACCTTGCAGATTGAATATACTTAATCCCCGTATTTTGGAAGTTATATCCAAGGGTGATATTATCGATCTTCCAATAATCGCCCTTCTCGATGTAGTAGCTATTAAATTCCACCGGAGATTTTAACTGGGTCTTACCATACACCTTATCAAATGTTGATTTCAGCACGTTGTACTGGATTTGTGTAGGGTTTTCCAACATCATACGCTGTAAGTTGGCCACCTGGAATTTGAAAGCGCCGCGTTGGGTAATTGTCAGATCCCATTTCTTATACCGGAAATTATTGTTCCAGCCAGCATAAAATTTCGGAAGGCCATTCCCAATAACTCTTTTATCACCAAAGGAGTGGGTGAGGTCGGAGTATTTTACCGGCTTTCCATCGCTTCCTTCATAGACCCATTGACCGTAATTAGCCACATCGGATGGATCGTTGCCGATGTCTATTACTTTAAAACCATAAAAATCGCCGACCGGTCCCCCGACCTTCAAAAGGTGGGAAAAGGTCTGGATAGGTGGAAAAATGGCACCAACCTGTAAATAATTGGTGGAGGTCTTATAAATATCGTTCGACAGGCTTACTAATTTATTGGCGTTGGTAGAAAAATTAACGCTTGTATTCCATTCGAAGTCTTTTTTTCTCACAGGAACGAAGTTGAGCATTACTTCCACGCCTTTGTTTTGCATAGTACCCACATTGGCCAGGGTCTGGTTATAAAGATTTGGGGGGCTGGGTACATCGTATAAGAAAAGAAGGTTGTGGATTTGGCGGTTGTAATAATCGACACTGCCACTGATGCGGCTGTTTAACATGCTGAAGTCTAGGCCGATGTTGGTCTCTCGTTTTTCTTCCCATTTCAGGTCCGGGTTGGCATTTTGTGCAGGATTCAGTGTTTGTATCCAGGTTCCATTCGATAATACGAATCCGCCGTACCCGATGACGGCAACTCCCCGGAACAGATCTGTTGGTTGTGATCCTGTGACTCCATAACCAGCCCTTACTTTTAAGTCATCAAAAAGATGCTGCCTGCGCATGAAAGGTTCCTTAGTAATTCTCCAGCCTGCCGAAACAGCAGGGAATGTTCCCCAGGGGTTTTTGGTGCCCCATAACTGGCTTGCTTCTTCGCGGCGAATGCTTGCCATTAAGAGGTATTTTTGGTCATAGTTGTAGGTGAGCCTGCCAAAGAAACCAATTAAATTCGTTGTACTTCTGAAGCTGTTGATCAGCCCCTGAAAGTCCCCACTGCTGATAGCCCGGCCTAGGCCGATATTATCCCAGCTAAACCGGTCGGTGGGGAAATCCCAGTTCTGCATGGCATTACTGGTAAAATCATTTTCCTGATAACTATACCCGCCAAGGACCATAAAATTATGGTTGTCCACAGATTTCGAATACTCTGCGGTAAATTCCGCCAGGCGGTCTGTGGATTGGCTTCCTCCAATTTTGGCAAAACCATTTTTCCCATCCCGTAAAGTGGTTACATTTTGTTTGGTCTCCGCGTATCCGGTATCGATGACTTTTTTTGCGTAGGAGAACACCGCGGAGATCTTTAACCCTGGCAGGGGCGTGTAAACGATGGCGCCTTTATACCTGTTGTTTAATTCAGTTGACCGTCCATCACTTTCCATCAGATCGGATACGGGATTCTCATAGTCAAATTTGGTGATTTCCTGAAACCAGGTGCCATCAGGATTTTTGACAGGCGATGTGGGGTTTTGCATTGTCGACTGTCTGTAAATGTTGCTGTTAAAACCATTGTATTTTCGGGAAGAGCTAAATAGATTGACATTAATCTTCAGCTTATTGTTTAACATGCTATGATTGAGGTCGGCACGTCCTGAAAATATCTGATTATACGATTTTTTGAAGATCCCTTGCGCATTGTTATAGTTAAGGCTAACCAGGTAATTGGTCGTTGAATTTCCATTGCGCAGCGTTAAATTATGCGACTGGATCAGGGGGTGTTGGCTGATTTGTTTCAGCCAATCGGTATTGGCACCGTTATCTGCCATTTCCGTCTTGCGATACCCTGCGACCATTTGTGCCCTGAAATCGGCAGCCGTGGATAAATTAAGTTTTCTTGCGATG
The DNA here is from genome assembly GCF_054461575.1 of Flavitalea flava. Taxonomy (NCBI): domain Bacteria; kingdom Pseudomonadati; phylum Bacteroidota; class Chitinophagia; order Chitinophagales; family Chitinophagaceae; genus Flavitalea; species Flavitalea flava. The sequence goes on along the minus strand of NZ_JBTLQH010000057.1, from coordinate 2,452 downwards.
GTCTGTGTACTTACATATGCGCTGTACTCAACGGCACCTCTATTATTGCCGCCTGCTCTTTTTGTGGTAATCAGAATTACCCCATTGGTGCCACGGGTACCATAAATAGCTGCAGCGGCACCATCTTTTAAAACATCGATGGACTCGATATCCTGCGTTGATACCGTCCTCAAATCTCCGGGTATCCCATCGATCAGAACCAGGGGGTTCTGGTTGGCCCCCATCAATGTCGTTTGACCGCGCAAAAGTATCTGGGTTGCTCCGGTGGGATCACCGTTGGGGGAAATGACGGATAAACCGGCTACTTTCCCTTGTATCAATTGACCGGCATCCACTACGCTGCCTTTGATAAAATTTTCTGCTTTTACCGTTGCCACGGAACCGGTTACATCTCCTTTTTTCTGGGTACCATAGCCTATCACTACGATTTCCTGTTGCTGGGAAATGGTCTTTCTCAGGGAAACGTTCAGTTCATTTTTGCCTCGGATGGATATTTCAATAGTCTCCATGCCGACGGATGAAAAAATAAGAATGGTCGCATCCTGGGGCGTTTCCAGACGGTAGAAACCCTTATCATTCGTGACGGTGCCAATAGAGCTGGCTCCTTTTACATATACTGAGACTCCTGTCAGGGGATAGCCGGATTCATCCGTTACTTTTCCGGTGATGACAATAGCCTGTTTTGCTGGGACCAGCTTCGACACGACAATGACCTCATCATCGATCAGGTCGAATTTCAGCCCTGTGTTTTCGAGCGCTGATCTCAATACAGATGAAACAGAGGCCTCTTTAACAGCAACTGTCACCAGTAAGGTTTGGGGAAGAATATCGTTGCTGTAAGCAAACCGGTAGGCCGTTTTTTTCTCGATCACTTTAAAAAGGTGAGGAATGCTGACGTCCTTGAGGTTCAATGTCACTTTAGCGTCCTGAGAGAAGCCATGGGCAGCAACATGCAGACATCCGATAATTAACAAAGCAGTCGTTAATTTCATAATCCTTAAGACTTTGACAAGCAGTGTTGTTAGTAAGGTATCCCCTGAGGGATGGTTTTTTTTCATACCTTTAATTGTTTAAAGATTAATAATTGAAACAGGTTAATGTAAACAGTTCAGCCTGTTTCGGCTTTAAATGGGGGGAGATGTGTCACCATCTTCCCCTTTTATTTATTTATGGATCAGTATAGTCTGGATGCCGTCATATTCATATTTAAATTCCTTTATAGTCTTTAAAATGTCAAGAATCCGCTCTATTTTTTCCTTTTTAAAGGTTGCGGTGAAATGAAAGGTTTTTAAATCCGCTGTACCGAAGACGATTTTTACTCCATACCATCTTTCCAGGCGCGTGCCGATTTCATCAAAGCTTTCGTCGTCAAAAACGAGATTGTTGTTTGCCCAGGCAAGTTCCTGTGGAGTTCCGTCATCCATTTTTTTCACAGGGGCTATAACAATTTGTTCTGCTACCTGGGGTTGCGTTATTGCCGGGCCAGGAGAAGCAAGGTTTACCTCTTCTGGTTCCGAATGCTGTTTCCAGGAAACTTTTTCATTGGGATGCAGCAGGATTTTTTTATTATTCTCTTTTTTTAAGGTTATTTCCACCAGACCGAGTATCAAGGCTGTTTCGGATGTCTTATCGCCAGTATAAGATCTTATATTAAAGGCCGTTCCAAGAGCCCTGACATCCATATCGGCTGCGTGCACGATAAAGGGAAGGCTCTTGTTTTGATGAACATCAAAAAAAGCTTCTCCTTTTAAAAACACTTCCCGGGAGTGCAGCCCATAGGCGCTGTTCAAGGTGATCTCACTACCGGCGTTCAGGGTGACCTGTGTGCCATCGGGCAACTGAAATATCTTTTTTTCGCCGGGCTTGCTGACATATCCCGCGCTGCCTTTACCAGGCAGCGGAGCCTGTTTTGGATGAAACAATGTCCAGGCGGCAATTGCCAGGATCACAACGGAGGCCGCGACCATCATTTTTTTCAGGTAAAAAGTAATCCCGGTTTGGATGGGTTCATCGTTTATGGAATATACCCGGGCCGTCTCATTAATTTCAATCTTATTCTTCAGAATCTCAAGTTGTTCCTGAAGATCCAGGTCGGCGATGGTATTAAAAAACAAACGATATTGCCTTACGGCTTCTGCTATCAATTCCTTTTTTTCGGGATTTTTTTCCAGGTAATTTTTCCAATAATGAACATCGTTTTCATTCTGCCCCCGGCAGTAGTTGATAAACGATTCATCTTTAAGCAGATCTTCAGCCGATGGATTCAGATTTTGCATTGCCGTCCTTTTTTGTTTGCGCCGTAGAACTCTTTCTAAATTTAGTCCTACGGCGCAAAACCGTTTATGATGGGCCTTCGGCCAGTGGACCTGTGGTCCCCTTTTTTGTTTGCGCCGTAGAACTCTTTCTAAATTTAGTCCTACGGCGCAAAACCGTTTATGATGGGCCTTCGGCC
>NZ_JBTLQH010000056.1:0-41020 GCF_054461575.1 Flavitalea flava | reverse complement strand
TGATGCTTTGTAGTAAGCACCCCGTATTTCATCCCTGCAGCTTTTGCCTCTCCGGCCCATTTAGCCGGATCAAAATGATCGGGGTTAAACTGGTCAAAATACTTCTGATACTGCTCGTTTGTCAAATGTTCGTTGCTCTTCACCCATTCATGCCTGGCGGGAAGCGCGTATAGTCCCCAGTGAATGAACATACCGAATCGTGCATCCGTCCACCACTGCATGCGCCGGGTCTTTTGTGCAGGCGTTTCGGTGCCGATGGAAGGCTTCGTCTGGGCATGGGCCAGTGGAGCGATGCCAGGTAGCGCAAAGAAAAAAAGGAAATGAAAAACGATAACCGGGAGTTTTTTCATATTGAAGCATTTATTATTCATTTACCGATAGCTATCTTAAGATCAATACCCGTTATTCTGTTTAATTTTCGGGTTGGCACTGATATCATTTTGGGGTATGGGTAAATACTCGTGTTTCCCTTTGACGAATATACCGCCGCTGTTGGAACGATATTCCGGATGATTGGTGAATACAACATCGATGGTACCCCACCTTAGCAGATCGAAAACGCGGTCACCTTCGACCGATAATTCCAGCACACGTTCTCTTCTTACGGCAGCCCGAAAATCATCTTTACTCAGGCCCGGCGTAATGTCGGGGACATTGGCCCTGGCCCTTACCCTGTTAATTGAAGCATAGGCGTCTGCATCGGGTCCTGCGGCCTCATTTTCGGCTTCCGCATACATCAGCAATACATCGGCCAGCCTGATCATCCTGCGGTTGTTATTGGCATAGCCCCAGCTTCCGGGCGTAAGGGAACTCGTTCTGTCGTAGTTAAGGTATTTACGTATCCATATCTTATTGAGGTTATCTCCGTTCATGGCCGTCTGAAAGTCTTGCTGGTAAACCTTAGCGCCCGGATAGTTCCACAGCAGGGTTGCATAAGCCCTGGGATCGATCTTGTTATCGATGGTCTTTTGCTCCATGAACAGATTGAATACCCATTGATTCACTGTGGTCGTCCCCTGGCTGGTGAAGCCTACCGGCGCGATATCCGCTTCCCAGGCCTGTCCCCTGAGCGGGTTGGCCGTCCCGCTGGTGCCCCAGTTACCGGTAGGGGTACTCTGGTACTGCAGCTCCCATATTGACTCAGTGTTATTATTGCCGGACTCTAAAAAGTTATCCTGGTAATTGGGCACCAATTGGTACAAGGTGGGCTTATCGATTATCATTTTAAATTCCGTAGCGGCATCCGTCCAATCCTGGGTAAAAAGATAGGCTTTCCCCAGCAAGGCCGTCGCCGCCCCCCAGGTAGCACGGCCGATGTCCTTTGAAGCCACAGTTTCGGGTAACCGGCTTTGGGCGTCTTTGCAATCAGCTATGATGGAGGCCCATACATCCTGTTGGGAGGCCTGATCGATAAAGAGATCATTCACCGTTTCGATGGGTTTGGTAATAAGCGGAATGTGCCCCCACATATTCAGCAAATAAAAATGAGCCAGGGCCCGCATAAAATAAGCCTCCCCCAATATGCGCGTTTTTTCGGCGTTATCCATTGTAATATTAGGCACATAGAAAATAAGGGCATTCGTTCGGGCAACGATAGCGTTCAATTCCCCCCATCCTTCGGAAACCCTTCCATCGTTTGCAGCAGCCAGGAAAGAGCCTACGTCCTGCACACCCGTGCTTGGGAAAGGGTTCACATCATCTCCTCGCTGGATGGTCAGAATAGCGCCCAGCATCCTGCCCCAACCCTGTATGCTGGTCAAGGGCCCATAGCAGGCCACCAATCCTTTTTCCCCATCATCGGCCGTTTTCCAGAATGCCGTTACGGGCAGCGCATTGGGATTGGTAATATCCAGATTTTTACTACTACATTTTGACAAAAGAAGGAGAAAGGCGATCAGGCATGTTGAGAAAAGTAAAAATCCCCCAAACCCATATCTTGAAAATATTTTTTTCATAAAGCAATCGTTTTAGAATGTTAAATCGATACCTGCACTAATAAGCCTGGCCTGTGGGTAGGCCTGAATATCAACGCCGACGCTGAATAAGTCAGTGAGGCTGTTGCGTCCCACCTCGGGATCATATCCCCGATACTTAGTCAGGGTCAGCAGGTTCTGGCCGCTGATATAAAAGCGTGCAGCACTGATTTTTAGGCTGTTTGCTATTGACGCCGGCAGATTGTAACCGATGCTGAGGTTTTTCAACCTCAGGTAGGAGCCGTCCTCGACATAGTAGGAAGATGGCCTTTTATTATTGGCCGGGTCGATGAAGGAAGCTCTTGCCAGACCCGTGTTGGTATGCTGAAGTGTCCATGCGTTCAGTACGTCTGTAACTTTTCCGCTGCCATAGTCAAAAGTATATTGCCAGGCCCTTTTGGCATTCCAAAGTTTATTCCCGGAAACACCCTGCCAAAACATGTTGACATCGAAATTCCTGTAACTGGCGCTGAAAGTTATACCATAATCGAATTTGGGAAAAGGGCTGCCTAACCAGGTCTGTGTCTTACTGAACTTAAAATCCCCCGGTCTTGCGTCGGTGCGGCCGTCTTTCTGCACCTCGTCAGGGGTCTGATAGACCCCCAGTTCCTGGTATCCCCAAAAGCTTCCGATCGGCTGGCCCACATCCGTCCTGGTCGCCGGCTGGCTTTCCTGCGTGTAATAGCCACCAATGATCGGGCTGACACCATCTCCCAGGCTCGTTACCCTATTTTTAATAGTCGTGAATATGCCCGTGATGGTATACTTAAACCCACCGGCCGATACAGGCTGATGATTGTAGGTGACGGACAGCTCGAAGCCTTTATTCGATACCGAAGCTGCATTTTTCGTAAGGCTTCCCCCGGCGCCCCCATAGATAGGGATGGGTATGCTGGCAAGGATATCATAGGAACGCCGGTCGAAATAATCGGCGGTAATAAGGATCTTATTCTTCAACAGGCCAATGTCCGTACCGAAATCCGTCGTACGTGACGATTCCCATTTTATATCCGGGTTGGAAAAATTAGTTAGCCCAACCCCGTTCTGTACGCCGCCGGCAAAATAATAGCCGGTATTGATGTTCAACGTAGAAGTGGTAATGTAGTTGGCGATATTCTGTGAGCCCAGCGTACCGTAACTTCCCCTGATCTTTACATCGTTGACGAACCCGTTCTGCGGAAAGAAACTTTCTTCACTTGGCCTCCAGCCCAGGGAGAAAGACGGGTAATTACCATAAGTATTGGTGGGGTAAAGGAATTTCGAAGACCCATCCCTTCTTAAGGTGGCCGTTACCAGGTATTTTGACCGGTAGTTATAGCTCACCCTTCCTAAAATGGACTGAAGTGAAGCTTCCTGCAAGTTACCATTGGCAAGTCTGTTGGATGCGGCATCCACCACCCTTAACAAAGTTGAAGCATAGGTATCGGCCGTTGCACCTACACTCCGGGCATTGTCTTTTTGAGACGTATAGCCTGCCAGCAATTCGATACGATGATCGCCGAAGGATTTGCTATAGCTCAAAGTATGCTCCACCAGCGTAGTGAGACTCCGGGTAAAGCTTTCATTCAAAATGGATTGATCCTGGCTGGCTTCCTGCGAGGTGCTCATAAAGAAGGCAGGTGAATAGTCATAGGCGTGATACACGGAATAGTCGATGCCCAGGTTCATTTTATATTTCAACCCTTTAATGATCTCGAATTCCAGGCCTACATTGCCGAATGCCTGGTCCGTCGTGAAAAGGTTGTCATCCAGCAGCGCCCGGCCATACCAGTTGATGATCCTGTTGACACCTGCCGCCGCAGGTTCGAGACCGGCAAAACCGCCCAGTTTGGTACTGTCATACACGGGCATGATAGGGAGCTCCGCTCTTTCCCTGCCAAAATAAGTATTGGGATTATTGACAGCACGGGATACGGCCAGGGCTTCGGTAAGCCTGAATTTTCCTTTTGTAAAGGAAGAGTTTGCCCTTAGCGCATAGCGTTTATACCGGGAATCCACCACGATGCCTTTTTGATTGAAATATTCCCCTGAGAGAAAAAATTTGGAATATTGCCCTCCTCCTGAAACACTCAGGTTATAATCGGTCAACGGTGCGGTACCCAGGGATAAAGACTGCCAGTCAGTATTGATCTTGGGATTGAACTGGGCATCGTTCAAAGGGCCGCGGGGCGTTCCGTCATTATCATGCGCCTGGTTATTCCAATCGGCATATTGGCGGGCATTTAAGAATTTAAGTTTGTGCGTAGGACTTTGTGAACCATATTTCGCGCTGAAATTGATCCTTATATCGCCGCTGGTACCGCCTTTGGTAGTAATCAGCACGACCCCATTTGCCGCTCGGCTGCCATAAATAGCGGCCGCAGAGGCATCTTTCAATACATCGATGGATACGATATCGCCGGGATTGATGGATGCCATGGAAGATGCGATCATTCCATCGATCACGTAAAGAGGCTGGTCATTCCCAAAAGTTCCGGACCCTCTTATTACGACAGCCGGAGCCTGGCCGGGCGCTCCTGCACTGTTCTGGACCACAACGCCTGCTGCTTTGCCCTGTAATAAGGCAGACGCATCCGCAGCGGTTACATTTTTAAGATCATCTCCTTTCACGCTGGCAACGGACCCGGTGATATCCCTTTTACGCGCAGCACCATACCCGATGACCACCATATCGTTTAAGGAAGAAGGCTTCACCTTCAACTCGATACTAAAGGGGCTTTTATCTGCGGCCGCCTTGAATTCGTAATCCAAATAGCCCACATAGCTTATGACAACGGTCTGATTGGGCTCTGCGCTGATTTCGAAGAAACCCGATTCATTCGTCGTCATAACAGTGCCTGTCCCTTTAATGGTCACTGTGGCGCCCTGCAAGGGTTGCCTGTTTTCTCCATTGAGGACCGTTCCCGTTATTTTGATGGGTATGGGAGGAGCTTGCGTTGTGTTGATGGCAGGCGGTGTTCGCCGGGTCAATACAACCGTTCTTTTCTCAATGACAAAATCGATGGGCAGGTCTTTTAATACGAGCCGGATAGCGGCTTCCGGGTCAGCATTTTTTACATGGACGCTCAGGAGACCTGATTCATTGATGACATCGAAACTATAAAAAAATACGTACCCCGTCTGCTGCTTGATTTCCGAAAGCACTGTTTCAAGGGGGACATTTCGCAAGCGCAGTGTTACTTTTTGGGAATAACCATGCGCTGACAACTGGAGGCAAAAAGCAAGTTGGATAATAACAAAAAATCTCATAATCCGGAGCAGTTTGGCGAATGAGCAATCGTTAAAATTCCATTGGCAAATAATGGGATTTTGCATAACTTTGGCAAGTTTTGTTTACATTAAGCAATCAGTTTTTTGTAACCTACATTTCAAACCGTTTCGGGTGCAACCGAAGCGGTTTTTACTTTTAATTATTCTGGTTTTATTTGGCCATCAATACAAGGGTTTTATTTTTAGTTTTAACATGAATTCCGGTTGTTTCAAGAATTTTCACTACCTGTGAGAGATTCAGATCACGTTCCATTTCGCCTCCGTATAAGTATTCCGGCATGGCCCCTTCATACTGAACGTCTATATCGTACCAGCGGGCCAGCTGGTTCATCATCGACCTGATATCCGACTTGTTGAAATTAAAGAGCCCGTTCTTCCAGGCCACCACTGCCGCTGTGTTGACTTGTTCCACATGTATACTTCCCTCTTTATCGGCCTGCGCCTGCTCCCCGGGCTTTAATAGTTTATTGCCTTTATCCGTGATGATCTCAACCGATCCCTCCAATAATGTCGTACGTCTGAATTTCTCCTCCTTATACGAATTCAAATTGAAATTTGTACCCAATACCCTTATTTCCATTCCATCCCCCGCATCGACCAAAAAAGGCTTGTTCGGGTTCTTAGCCACTTCCATATAGACTTCGCCCCGCACTTCGACCTTTCGTACTCTATTGTCAAAATTTACTGGGTATCTTATAGAAGAAGCCGCATTGAGCCACACTTTAGTACCGTCGGCAAGCGTCAACTGGAACTGTCCCCCTCTTGGCGTAGTCAACATATTATACGTACTATGGGATGCCTCGGTCCCGGTGATCCCGGCTTCCCCCGCTGAATTATAACTTAATGCTCCACCCTGCTTCAAAAGCCGGGTATTACCTTGCTTCTCCAGCGTGCCGTTTCGTGCGCTGTCAAGTTCTATCTGCTTACCGTTTCCAAGTGTGAGGACAGCGACATTTCTCCCCGGAGGGGCATCAAATTTGACTTCTTCTTTTCCTGCTACCTGATTAATCGTATTTCTTTTCTGCAGAATGCTATAAATGCCACCCACAGATAAAATGACAATGATGGCGGCGGCCACAGCTATCCATCGCCTGGCAGGAAGGGGAATCACATTCCGCGAATTTTTGTAGGCTTCCTTCTCTTCAATTTTTGAAAGAATGGAGGCAAAAACCTCTTTTTTATCGCTATTCCCGGATTGAGTTACAAATGCCGGATCGGAAAAGACCTCTTCCAATACTTCGTTTAAATCATTTGGAGCATAGCCGCCGCCGACTATTATATCGTTCAACCGGGAAAGCTCGCCCGCGGTCATAGCATCGTCTACATATTTTACGAAAAGATCCTTAATCTCCTTTTTGGATATGCTGGACATAATGATTTTTATAGTTTTCCGTAACGTAATACTTGTACCAGATTCAAGAATGAAGACGGATGAACTGTAAAAAAGAGAACATCCAGCCCTAAAATAAATTGAATCTAATTACGCTAAATAATAAGATAGTGATAATCATTAGCTTATCTGCATTTTTGGAAAGCTGGGTTCTGAGGGACATCAGTGCGCGGACCATATATGTTTTGGATGAAAGAGGGGAAATATCCAGTCTTCTTGCAATTTCGTCATGGCTCAAACCCTCAAAACGGTTTAGAGAAAAGACTTGCAATAATTTTGGCGGCAAGCTGTTGATAGCCGCATTTACCACCTCCCCCAATTCCTTTTTCTCAAGCATCTCATGGGGAGAAGATTCGTTATAGGAAAAATAATTAGCCAGGAAATCCTTATTCGATTCCCGAAAGACTGCGGATCTCAATTGGTCATGAGCCAGGTTACTTGCCATTTTATACAAATACCCCTTAAAATTATTTATACCCGACAATTTTATCCGGTTATCCCACAATTTTAAGAATATATCCTGCACCAGGTCCTTGGACAGTTCGGGAGATTTTGTAAGCCTTAGGCCAACACCATAGACAAGCCCCCAATGGCAATCAAATAATTGCCGGAACGCTAGTCTATCACCATCGGCGAGTAATAGCAACAGCTCATGCTCACTATAGTCTGAATAATCCTTCAAGCAGCCAGTAGATAGTTTTTACGATACTGCAAAATACACATTTCCACCTAATTACAGCACGGAACATCCCAAATCCCCACTAACGAAGGACAGCGCCCGGATGTCTGGTCCCTGCTCCTTTGTGATCTTCAACAGTTGCGATCGCCTTGATCGTTTTTATCACCAACTGGTCTATATAACATGGTAAGAATAATGCAACCCGCATCGTATTTTTTTCCGGCCCTTTTCTCAATTTGGGGCCATTTGCAATCAATAAAATTTATACATTTATGGTCGGAACAGGTTATATCAGGAGTTAAAGAAACGTAAACCGGAAATTATAAACTTGTTCGTAATTACCTGTTCTTGATTATATATTACCTTCAACCAGATAAATTTCAACCAGATAAAGTGAAGATTGAAAAAACTGAAATTACCCCGCGGCTTAACAGTTATGTTTCTGTGCTGAAAAGAGAAGAGCCCTTTTTTCAATCGCCTTTTCATTGTCACCCGGAACTGGAATTGGTTTATGTTACGCAGAGCTTCGGCAAACGGATCATCGGCAATTCCGTTGAGCCATTCGACGCCGGCGATATGGTATTTCTCGGCTCAAATGTGCCCCATGTCTGGCTGAACGATGAAATTTATTATAAAGAGATCACAAGCCTGCAGGCGGGAGCCATTGTCGTCTATTTCAATAAAGGAATTTTCAGCGAAATCTTCTATCAACTGCAAGAAACCAACAAATTAAATGTTTTTTTCAGCAAAGCTACCAGAGGACTCTCCATCATGGGAAAGACGAATGGTATTGTTGCCCAAAAGTTAGAGATCCTGACAAAGAAAAAGAATTTCGATCTTGTCGTCGGTCTGCTTGAAATTCTTTCTATATTGGCAGACAGCGAAGAAATAGCCTTTATCAATAACGAGGCATATACACCTGCCACGACTAGTTCTCAGAGCAATCGGCTCACAGATGTATTCAGGTATGTTAAAGAACATTACAGCGAGGACATAAGCCTTTCCTGTATTGCGAAGGTGGCCAATTTAACTCCGCAATCCTTCTGCAGGCTGTTCAAGAATAAAATGAATAAGCACTTCGTGGAATATCTCAATGACATACGGGTAAGCAATGCATGTAAGTTATTAATTGAGACTGATATGAGCATTTCTCAGGTCGCCTTCGACTGCGGATACAATACAGTTTCTAATTTCAACAAGCTATTCAAGAAAATTACAGGACTTGCACCAAAAGAATACAAGAAAAAAATGACTATCGAACCATAGGCGAATCATGAGGAATTCAGAAGGCCTGGAACTCCCTTAGCATTCCATCACACAAATAAATCATCCATTTTTAAACTATTCTGTACCAAATTATTGGAATATTCATTCCTCACTATTCCAAAAGTTGTGATCATAGTCAAAAAGAGGGATTTAGTGGTTTGAGTTGCAGCCCTGAAGGTCTCTATTTTATCTTGCAGCTCTGCGTAATACTTTTTGTCAATAGTAAAAGGTTTGATCGAAAATTTCATTTCACATATATTGATGACGCCATCCTTTCTGTCGATTACGAGGTCGATTTGCCTTTTATTACCCTTGCCATCATTGATCCACGAAGCACTGTTAGTCTGAATACCGCTGATGCCCAGTGCCTGTTTCACTTGTGGTAAGTGCGCCAGGCACACCTGTTCAAATGCATAGCCACTCCAGGCCCTCTGCTGAGGTGAGTCTAGTCCGTTAATCCAACTATTCTCATTTAAAGCATGATTCCCCCGAACGAATTTGATATAAAACAACGAATAAAAATCACTTAATTGATAAAGGCTGCTTTTTTCTTTTTTCCCAAACGATAAATATTTACGTACAAAACCACTTTCTTCTAGTTCTCTTAGTATCCTCGTTGTACTCCCCGCATTGGATAGTTTGGCTATCTCAATAATTTCCTTATAGGTAAGACCTTTTGTTTTTTTACTTAAAGCTTCAATAATAGCAAGATGTTTCTCCGCTTTATTGAATAATGAGGTATAGAGATCATCGAATTCTTCTGTTAATATTCCATCCGGTTGAAAGCATAATCTATTGATATTTTGTGCTGCACTCATTCCCACATCTACATGATCAAGATAAAAAGGTATCCCTCCCATGACCAGGTACAATTGAATAATCTGGTACCTACTGAACACCCCTGACCGGTGTCGAAAGAAATCTTCACATTCTTTTAATGAAAAGGGCTCAAGCCGTATCCGATAGGTGACCCTATTGTGTAACCCACCTTTATTATGAATGAGTGTATTAATCATCCAGGATGCCGCAGAGCCGCAAACGATCAGTATAATGTCTTTCCTTGCGCTGGCAAAGGAATTCCAAAAATAATCAAGTGCCGGGATAAATCCGGATTGTGCAGTATCCAGCCATGGAAGTTCATCAAGGAAAATTACTTTTTTAGAGCTTTTGCTTTTTAAGATTAATTCCTCCATTTGCTCAAAAGCCGCAAACCAGCTTTCCGGCGGTGTGTTTGAGCCATTGGCATAGTACTTCCGTATTGCCCTATGAAAATTAAACAATTGCTGGTGCAGATTTATGTTCGGCACGCCTGTAAGGTAGAATGCAAAATCGTGTTGAAAGGCTTCCCTGATTAAAAAGGTTTTGCCAACCCTTCTTCTTCCATATACAGCTACGAACTCAGATTTGTCTGATGCCTTGACTCTCTTAAGAATACTCAATTCTTTATTTCTTCCTACGAATGCTCCCATACCATCAAATTGGCGCTAAAGGTATACAATTACCAAGTTATCGCCAAATTGGATTTCAATTTGGCGGTAACTTAGACCTGCACCATAGTTAACGCCATATTGCTCTATTTTTCAAAAACGGATGTTTTCTAATAACCGTATTGGTTAATCCAGCGCTGCCAATTGCCTGTTCAGCAATACAAGTTCATCAAAAAGTGATGACAAGCTTGTTGAAGTCCCTGAATAGGTCACCGAATCAGACCCTATTTACTTTAAAATGATCTGATATCAATTGATACCCTTACCCTAGGCCTTTTCGATCCCGATAACTATCGGGATCAGGCTTTTGCACTTGTCCGCTTTTGAAAGCTACGCTTTCACCGCTATCAAATGCAAAGGCCCGTTTCGCTTTCGCGAAACGGGCCTTGTGGGCTGTACTGGATTCGAACCAGTGACCCCTACTCTGTCAAAGTAATGCTCTAAACCAACTGAGCTAACAGCCCGAAAAGAAATTCAGGCACGAAAATAAAGATTTTTTTAGATTTATAGACATAAAAAACAAAGAATGGTCCTCTCAATCAAAATTCAGTACAAAAATTACGAACCCGGTGAATTCATCGATGAAAGTCCCATACTTTATAAACTGTCCGGGTATCCGGTAATCCAAAAAAGCAAGTGGTTTCCCTTTATCCCCTCCTCCGCGTCAGTTCCCTTTTGATAAGACCCAACTCGCGGCCTGTCTGCCCCTTAACGGAACTATTCTCCTGCGCCCTGCGCATCAGGTAAGGTATAACATCGCTGATAGGGCCAAAAGGGAGGTATTTGCTCACCGGGCAACCCGCCTTAGCCAGGTTGAAGGTTATATTATCGCTCATTCCATATAATTGGGAGAAATGGATATGGGGATGGTTCAGGGCAAAACCCTTTTGCTGTAATAGCTGTGTCGCATAAAGATTGCTGTACTCATTATGGGAGGCGACGATCAGTGCGATCCTTTCCAAATGTTCGATACAAAAGGCAAGACCTGCATTATAATCCTTATCCGTGGATTCTTTGTCCGCCTGGATGGGGGAAGGATATCCTTTTTCAATGGCTCTTTTGCGCTCTTTCTCCATATAGGCGCCCCTCACCAGTTTGGCGCCGAGGATAAAATTCCGCTGCGTAGCGGCTTCCCGGGAGTCCTTTAGGAAGGCCAGCCTGTCATGCCGGTATAATTGGATGGTGTTATAAACCGTAACCTGTCCCTTGTTGAACTGCTCCATCATCAGGATGGTCAGTACGTCAACCGGATCCTGAATCCAGGTTTCTTCGGCATCGATCAGCACGCCTACCTTTTTGGCCGCTGCCGTCCGGCAGATCTGCAGCATACGTTGATTGACCAGGTGCCATTCTTCTTTTTCTGACTCTGTAAGCGTTTCCATGGCCCGGTTGTATCGTTTCATCAGGCTGCCAGCAGAGGCTCCCATCGAATCATCCAGCTTCTCCAGGAGCCCGAAACGGGCGATTCCCGTCACCTTCACACTCATGAACGGTATATTGGGCTGTGTGGAGGCATAGTCGATCACCCGGATGAATTCACCGCAGGCATGATCGAAACCCTCCTCTCCTTCATCACCGCCTTCCACGCCATAATCCAGGATGACCTGAACATGGTATTCCCCTAATTTACGAGCTACGGCCGCGGTTTCTGCCAGGGTTTCACCACCCACAAATTGAGAAAAAATAGTATTCCGGATAATCCCTTTTACCGGCAATCCTGACCGGATCATCCAGGGCGTTATCCGGGTTCCCAGCTTGACCAGGAAAGAATAACCCATGCTGGAAAATAAAAGGTTCGCCTTTTTTAGTTCCTTAATGGATTTGTATGCGAAAGCATTTTCTGTATTGTCAAAAGATATTTCCCCGTTCTCTATATCCATACGAACAGACGTTAGTATTTCGCGCAAACCTACAGGAAAAAGGCGATTCGGCAATGGAAAAGGGATACACCATAATTGTCCATTTATAAACAACTATTTCTTAATTTCGAACAAATCACCCGCATGAAAAAATACCCCCTTACGACGCCAGGTTTACCCTCTTTTATTTCTGTTACAGTTATTTCCTCTTTTCTCCTTTCCGTTTGCCTGTTCTCCTGTCATCAACAACCGTCTTACGATACGATCATCCGCAATGGTTACCTTATTGACGGCACCGGTCAGGCCGGTAGAAAAGAAGATATCGGCATAAGGGCTGATACCATCGCCTTTATCGGAGATCTGACAGATGCAAAAGGCACCAAAGAGATCGATGCCAAAGGAATGGCTGTCAGTCCCGGATTTATAGACATGCAGAGCTGGTCCGGCAATACCCTGATCCAGGATGGCCGTTCCCTTGGCGCGATCAAACAAGGGGTGACCCTGGAAGTATTCGGGGAAGGCAGCTCAGGAGGCCCACTGACGGATTCCATGAAAAAGACGGAAGAAAAGGACCAGGGCGATATAAAATTTAAAGTGGAATGGACTACGCTCAGGGATTACCTCCACTACCTGGAGAAAAAAGGGGTATCGACGAATGTGGCTTCTTTTGTCGGCGCAGCCACCATCCGCGAAAATGTGCTGGGCAATGCCAACAGGGCGCCTGATTCCGCGGAACTGGTAAAAATGCAGGCCCTGGTCCGACAGGCTATGGAAGAAGGTGCTATGGGCATAGGCGCAGCCCTGATCTATGCTCCCGGCAACTATGCAAAGACGAACGAACTGATCGCTCTTGGCAAAGTGGCCGCTCCATACGGCGGCATCTATATCGCCCATATCCGCAGCGAAGGCAACCAGCTGCTGGAAGCCGCAGACGAACATATTCGCATCGCCAAAGAAGCCGGGATCCCCGGGGTCTTTTATCACCTGAAAGCCGCCGGGAAGAACAACTGGACCAAACTGGATCCCCTTATTCTCAAAATTGACAGCGCCCGTAAGGCCGGATTGGATATATCGGCCTGTATGTATACTTATACTGCCGGAGCAACCGGTTTTGATGCCTCCATGCCACCTGCTGTTCAGGAAGGCGGTCTGGACAAATGGGTGGAAAGATTAAAAGATCCTGCCATCCGTAAAAAGGTACTTAAAGAAATGGTCACGCCTACCAATACCTGGGAAAATCTCTACCTGGGCGCCGGCGCAGATAATATCATCTGTGCGGGTTTCAAACAGGATTCCCTGAAATACCTGACCGGCAAACGCCTGAGCGAGATCGCCAGATTGCGTAACAAATCCCCGGAGGAAACCATCCTCGATCTGATCATCCAGGATCATTCCCGCATTGAGGTAATTTATTTCCTGATGAGCGAAGACAATGTCAGAAAAGAGATCAAACTGCCCTATATGACCTTTGGATCCGACGCAGCCAGTATGGCTCCCGAAGGCGTATTCTTAAAAAGCAGCACGCATCCCCGCGCTTACGGGAATTTTGCGAAATTATTAGGCACCTATGTTCGGGATGAAAAAGTTATCCCGCTGGAAGAAGCCATTCACAGACTCAGCGGTCTGGCAGCTGCCCGTCTCCATTTGAAAAAAAGAGGAGAACTTAGCGTCGGCAATTATGCGGATATCGTTGTCTTCGATCCGGCAACCATTAAGGCAAACTCTACCTACGAACAACCGCATCAGTTAGCCAGCGGCGTTTCGGATGTATTTGTCAATGGGGTACAGACCTTAAAGGATGGCGTCCATACCGGGGCAAAATCCGGAAGAGCGGTTTATGGTCCTGGTTACAAAGGGGCTAATTAGTATCCAATAGTCAAAATAAAAACTCAAATCATAACCATCGATAAGAATAGCAAATAACAGACATGAAGATCCTCCATACCGAAATTTACAAGTTCAGTATCCCGATGCATCCGTTCACCATTGCCACAGGCACGATGCATTTTGCACAGAATATATTTATCCGCGTCCATACGGATGCCGGTTTTTACGGAGTGGGGGAATGTTCCGCTTTTCCCATGATCGTCGGAGAGACCCAGGCCACCTGTTATGAAATGGCCAAAGATTTTGCGGCGATCTGGAAAGGAAAGGATGCCTCGAACATCGCCAGCCGTATGCAGGAACTTCACGATTTCACGGCCTTTAATGCCACCATCAAAAGCGCCTTCGATATGGCCTTGTATGATCTGGCGGCAAAGGCGGAGGGACAGCCCTTGTATAAATTCCTGGGGGGCAAACAAAAGGAAATCGAAACCGATCTGACTATCGGCATCGATGCACCGGAAAAGATGGCCCAAAAAGCGATACAGTTTAAAAAGGACGGGGTCAGGATGATCAAGATCAAATTAGGGAAAAATGCTAAAGAAGATGTGGAGCGGGTAAAGGGTATCCGTGCTGCAGTCGGTGAAGAGATCATACTCAGGATAGATGCCAATCAGGGATGGGACTTTGATTCGGCGCTGTATGCCTTACAGAAGATGGGACCCTCCAATATCCAATTTTGTGAGCAACCCATGCGGGCATGGGACGATGACCGTCTGGCTGAATTGCGCCGGCAGGTTCCTATAAAGATCATGGCCGATGAAAGCGTATTCAATCATCATGATGCCCGCCATTTGATTGCTGACAACGCTTGTGATTATGTGAATATCAAATTCTCCAAATCGGGAGGAATATTGGAAGCCATAAAGATCAATGCGATCTGCGAAAAGAATAATATACCCTGTATGATGGGCGGCATGCTGGAAAGCCGGGTAGCGCTTACCGCATTCGGACATTTCGCCCTTTCGCATGACAATATCATATTCCATGACATGGATACCTGTCTTCTCGGTCATACGGAAGATCCCGTCACAGGCGGAGTAAAATACAGAGGATATTTCCTGGACTTTCCCGATACGCCAGGTTTGGGAGCAGATGCCGATGATGCCTTTTTAAAAAACTGCGGGAGCATAACGATCTAATGTTTCGATCCCAAAATTGGCGAACCCAAAATCGGCGAATTCAATATCGTCGCGGCCTCCTTATCTCCATATTGTTTTATCAGGGTACTTAGCTCTTTGGTCAGTTCGGCGGTAAGGGTTCCCATTCCTTTGGTTCCAAAAAGGTTTTTCAACTCATGCGGGTCCTTATCCAGGTCGAATAATTCCCAGGAATCCGAAGGACCATAGAAACGAACCAGCTTATATTTTTCCGTACGGATCCCGAAATGAGGATAAACATGATGGGGTTGCGGGAATTCATAATAATGATAATACATGGCCTTCCTCCAGGCAGTCTTTCCCAATCCCAAACCGACCACCTTCTTTTGCCCCTTCCCGGTCAACAATGGCAAAAAGGAAACCCCTTGAATGTCGGCAGGCGGCCTGATGCCGGCAATGTCCAGCAGCGTCGGGCCCCAGTCAATATTGAGGGTGATCCTGTCGATGATGGTACCGGGTTTGATCAGACGCGGATAACGCATGACAAATGGTGTGCGCAGGGACTCCTCATAGATAAACCGTTTATCGAACCAGCCATGTTCTCCCATATAGAAACCCTGGTCGGAGGCATAAATAACAACTGTATTATTCGTTAATCCTTTTTTATCCAGGTAATCGAGCAGGTAGCCGATATTCCGGTCCAGGGAGCGGGCGGTAGCCAGGTAATCTTTGAGATACCGTTCATATTTCCAACGCAGCAAGGCATCTCCCGTAAGATGCTTCTCATCGAATTCCCGGCTGACCGTCTGTTCATAATACGCCATAAAAGGAGCTTTCTGGGCTTCGGTGAACCGATTGTAGATGCCGCTGTTCGTGTAGTCTGCATGCACCTTGAGATCCTCCTTCAGACGCATGGTCTTTTCTATAGTCATATCCTGCTGGCCTGCGGCTACCCGTCCGGTATAGGAGTCATGAAAAGTAGGCGGCAGTGGAAAATCTTTATCATCGTAGGCTCCCAGATCCTGGATATCGGGCAGCCATTCCCGGTGTGTGGCCTTCTCCCCGATAACCAGAAAAAATGGCCGGCTGGTATCGCGTCTGTCCATCCAGTCTTCGGAGAGTTTGGTAATGATATTGGTTACATATCCTTCCATACGCAGCGTATCGTTGGGTTTGGCAATAAAATCAGGATTATAATATTCTCCCTGGCTGTTCAGAATATTCCAGTGATCGAATCCCGCAGCAGGCAGGCTTCCCAGGTGCCATTTACCGATCCAGGCGGTCTGGTAACCACTTTTTTGTAATAACGAAGGGAAAACAGCCTGATTGGTGTTAAACTTTTTTTCGTTCAGCGTATAACCATTAACATGACTGTATTTTCCGGTTAGGAAACAGGCCCTGCTGGGCCCGCAAATGGAGTTAGTCACCATCGCCCGGTTAAACAGGGCTCCTTCCCTGGCGATACGATCGATATTAGGCGTTTGTACCAACTGGCTTCCATAAGCGCTGATGGCCTGGTAGGCATGATCGTCGGAGAGAATAAAGATAATATTCGGACGGCGCCGGACCTGGTCTTTACCGGACCCGTCCGGGCGGGGAGATTCACTGCGTGGCTTGATCTCGAAGGGAGCAGGACCCAATTGCTGCCCATGAATGACAGAACTGACCAAAAGGAGGCCGGAACAAATCAAAAGGACTCCGGCAAAGGCCCTCTTGTATACAGTTAATTTTCTCCTTCCCATTATTAATAGTTTTGGTCTGCTAAAAAGTTCCACTCCGCAGTTCCACCCTGCTAATGTCCTTTATACTGGCCCTAAGGTCCACACTAAAGGTAACAGAGAAAATCCGAAGGATAAAGCCGAACTCTTTATATTTGCAGCATGCAACTCAAAGCAAAGACAGCCAAAGAATCCCTGATCATCATGACCGAATTGGTATTACCCAATGATACCAATGTATTTGGTAACCTGATGGGGGGCCGCCTTATGTATTGGATGGATATTGCCGCCGCCCTGGCAGCGGGAAAACATTGTAATGCACCGGTAGTCACCGCCTCGGTGGATAATATAACCTTTGAGAACCCTATCAAACTGGGCAATGTCCTGCATATCGAAGCCAAAGTGGGCCGGGCCTTCAATAGTTCTATGGAAGTGCATCTGAAGGTATGGGGAGAAGATCATACCCAGCAATACAAATATAAAAGCAACGAGGCCTACTATACCTTCGTGGCCCTGGACCCCAACCGCAAACCCCGTCCTGTTCCCGAGCTCATCCCCGAAACAGAAGAGGAAAAAAAGTTATTTGATGGAGCCTTGCGCAGAAGGCAATTACGTCTTATCCTGGGAGGTAAAATGAAACCCGAAGATGCCGGAGAATTAAGGGCATTCTTCATAAAGGATTAGCCCTCTGTTTTAGGCAATCCTTCCGGCGCAGGCAATCCTTCCGGCGCAGGCAATCCTTCCGGCGCAGGCAATCCTTCCGGCGCAGGCAATTCTTCCGGCGCAGGCAATTCTTCCGGCGCAGGCAAACCCTCTGGTTTTGGCAAATTTTCCGGCTTGCTCCTGTGATGAGCCCCTTTCAGCATAAAGGTCTTGCTCTGTTCGATCGCGTCCATGATCTGTTCCAGTATTTTTTCAGTGGAGGCATCGTAGTCAACCTGCAGCGGAGCCTTGAAGGTCACTGATAAAGGCACTCCCTTCTTCTTGAATTTCAAACCTTTCTTATCGAATGCCCTCCAAAAACCGTTAATAACAACGGGTATAACGATAGGCTTATTTTGTTTAATGATAAGGGCCGTACCTTTTCTGCCGGGCGCGAAAGGTTTGGTCGTCCCTTGCGGGAAAGTGATCACCCAGCTGTCCTCCAGCGCCCTGGTGATCTTACGGGTATCGGAGGGATCCAGTCCCCTCCTGGTCTCTGTACCTTCTTTTTTCCAGGTCCGTTTGACGGTCAGTGCGCCAGCCAGTGTAAACAGGCGGCTCACCCAGCTGCCTTTCATCGTTTCCTCCGCCGCCACATAATAGACATTGGTGAACGGATTGAGGAGATAATAGGGAATGCCCAGTCTGTCCTTTTTTCCCCATTTCACCGCACAGAAGATATGCAGGAAAGTGATCACATCGGCAAAATAGGTCTGGTGGTTACTAACGAACAACACATTACCCCTGGGTAATTTACGCAGATGTTCGGTACCGGTAATTTTCAGGCGGTTCACGATCGTCAGACCCGGATAAGAAACGGCTCCAACGATAGCGTATACCAGTTTCCGGACCAGGCGAAGATTTTTCAATCGTTCAATAAACGGCTTTTTGTTCTTGGGTTGGCTCATACGGTTACTCGGGCCGAAAGTACGGAATTGTTTATTAAAAAGGTGCATCGGACCGGCCATAAAATTCCCGCATCTGCTTAACTAATACATGTATCTGCTTAACTTTGAGCCCTATGAAACTGGACACGGTTATTTTCGACATGGATGGATTATTGATAGACTCCGAACCCTTCTGGCAGGAAGCCGGTGTGGAAACCTTGCAGGAATTTGATGTAGCCCTGACATTAGAGCAATATCATCTCACCACCGGACTACGTACGAAAGAGTGGATAGATTACTGGTTTGGGTATTTCGGTATCAATCCCGGATTCGCTCAATCGGCGGAGGATACCATCCACCAAAAGGCGATCGAAAAAATCGGGAACAAGGGAGAACCCTTGCCCGGTGTGGATTATATCCTTTCCTTCTTTAAAGAGCGGCAATTCAGGATCGGTCTGGCAACCTCCTCACCCATGGCGCTGGTAGATGTCGTAGTGGAGAAGCTGGGGATCCGCTCCTACCTGGAGGCCATTACTTCGGCGGAATTCCTGCCCTTTGGCAAACCGCATCCGCAGGTTTATATGGATTGCGCCAAAAAACTGGAACTAAGCCCCCTGCGTTGTGTCTGCTTTGAAGACTCCTTTAATGGGCTGATCGCCGCCAAGGCCGCCCGTATGAAATGCGTTTCCATCCCTGCACCGGACCAGTATTCCCTGGCTAAATGGGGAGCCGCCGATCTGAAACTCGCGTCTCTTCCGGAATTTAATGAGCAGCATTTACAGGCACTTGACGTATAATTTTTCCCCCATAAAAAAAGATCTCATAAAAAAAGGTTCAGTAAAAAAAATGGCGTCTCAAATTAATTGAGACGCCATCATGTCTATTTAGCAATTTTCCTTTGCTTAGTTACCGGCTCCTGGTTCGCTGCTCTGATCTTTCTCCTCTTGTTTCAGCTTTTCTTTGATAGAGGCTAAGGCGCCGAGATCTCCGAGAGTTGGTTTTTCAACCTTGCTCTGGATGGTCTTGACAGCTTTGCGTGTCTTGTCAGCTTCTACTCTTGCTTCTTTCTTCGCAGATTCGATTCCTTCGGTTTTCACCTGCTCCCAGAGACGTGTATGTGACAATACGATACGTTTTTCATTGCGATCGAATTCGATTACAAGGAACTGTGCCTGTTCGTCAGCCACGATCTGTTTGCCGTCTTCCTTATTCAGATGACGGTTGGGGGCGAAGCCTTCAAGCCCGTAAGGCAGTTGCACGATAGCGCCCTTGTCATCCTTGCGGGTTACAGTGCCTTCATGAACGGTTCCAACGGCAAAGGTTTCTTCCAGTGAGTTCCAAGGATCTTCTTCCAGTTGTTTGTGTCCTAACTGAAGCTTACGGTTATCCTTGTCGATACCCAGGATCATGACATCGATATGTTGTCCGACCTTCGTGTATTCGGAAGGGTGATTGAAGCGTTTCAGCCAGCTCAGATCGCTGATATGGATCATACCGCCGATACCGGCAGCCAATTCCACGAACACACCATAAGGAGTGATATTCTTCACAAGGCCATTGTGTTTGCTGCCTTGCGGGAATTTCGTCTCGATGGTATTCCAGGGATCTTCGCTCAGTTGTTTGATAGACAGGCTCATTTTGCGTGCAGCCTTATCGAGGGTAACGACCTTAGCCTGATGTTCATCTCCTAATTTGAAGAATTCCTTGGCATTGATCGGAGTATTGGCCCAGGTAATTTCACTTACGTGTACCAAACCTTCTACGCCCGGCATGATTTCCAGGAAAGCGCCGTAGTCTTCGATATTGACCACTCTGCCCTTGATGATCTCACCTTCTTTGATGGTCTCAGGCAGCACATCCCAAGGATGCGGGGTAAGTTGTTTCAGACCCAGGCTGATACGTTTCTTGCCATCGTCGAAATCCAAAACCACCACTTGTAATTTCTGATCCAGTTTCAGCACTTCGCTCGGATGGCTGATACGGCCCCAGCTGATATCGGTGATATACAGCAAACCGTCCAGACCGCCTAAGTCCATAAAGGCACCGAAGTCCGTGATATTCTTGATCGTACCTTCCAACACCTGGCCTTTCTCCAGCTTGCTGATGATCTCGGCACGTTGTGCTTCGATATCGCTTTCGATAAGAGCCTTGTGGGATACTACGGCATTCTTGATCGCTTCATTGATCTTCACCACTTTGAACTCCATGGTCTTACCAACAAACTGATCGTAATCCGTAACAGGCTTAACGTCGATCTGAGATCCGGGAAGGAATGTTTCCATACCGAATACATCTACGATCAGACCGCCCTTCGTCTTACTGGTAACAGTACCTGTAACGACTTCACCGGTTTTGTGTACTTCCACAATCTTTTCCCAGGCACGGGTGATACGGGCCTGTTTGCGGCTCAGGTGAAGATGACCATCCCTGTCTTCTTTTTCCACAACCATCACTTCGACTTCATCGCCCGTCTTTAAATTCTGCAGATCGCGGAATTCATTCAGGGATACAAGGCCGTCGCTCTTAAAGCCAATGTTTACGACTACATCCGTCTTGGTCAATCCTACGACCAATCCTTTTACCAGTTCGCCATCGGTGATAGCTACGAATGTGTTGTCATACACCTGGTCGTACTTCTCTTTTTCTTCCTGGGTGTAAGCCGCTACATTGCGCTTGTCAATGCTCCAATCAAAATCATCATGTGCAGTTTGCACATAAACAGGTGCTTTTGATGTCGCTGTAGTCTCCGCCTTAGCTTCTGCTACCGGGGTAGCTTCTGCCAATGCCGTAGACTCCTGTGCTTCAGCGTTTGAGTTAACAATATTGTTATCAGACATAAAATGATAATCCCGAAGGTTTTTAAATTCGGGGCTGCAAAGATACGAAAAGTCAGTATAATTTGGGCGGAGAGCCTCAATTTCGGAGGGGGGCGAAGATTTCCCTATACGTAGGTTTGGTTTTTTTACAAATTGCTGATTATGAATCAATTGCAAAAAGTTCAATACTCCTTTTTCAAGACTTCAAAAAAAACATATATGCCACCCGTGAAAATCGTCGTGGAACAATCGAACAGAACACAGAAAACCGAAAACCGAACACCGAAGACCAAATACCGAATGTCAAATGTCAAATGTCAAAATAAATTCCCCAGATGCGCCGCAATCCATCCGCTTGTCCAGGCATGCTGGAAATTAAAGCCTCCGGTGATCCCATCCACGTCCAGGATCTCTCCGGCGAAGAAAAGCCCTGGCATTTTTTTACTTTGCATGGTGGAGGGATCTACTTCCGACAGTTTTACTCCCCCGGCCGTTACGAATTCTTCTTTAAAGGTTGTTTTTCCTTTTACGGAGAACTCTGCTGTACAGAGCTGGTTTACCAGCTTATTCTGTTCCCGGGCAGGCAGATCGGCCCAGCGCAGGTCCTTTCCCGCGCCAGCCCCGGCCAGCAGGTATTCCCAAAGGCGCTGGGGCAGTCCGAAAGGATTTTTGTTACCGATCTTTTGCGGTGCCCACTCCTGGCGGATCTCCTGCAATTTCTCCCTTGCGGTCTGTTCAGTAAAAGAAGGTATCCAGTTGATGGTGAGATTGAATTCGTAATTCCGGGCTGCCAATTCCCTGGCGCCCCAGGCAGACAGACGCAGTACAACAGGTCCGCTCAGGCCCCAATGAGTGATTAAAAGCGGGCCTCTTTCCTGGAGACGTGAGCCGGAGATCTTCACCTGGGCATCCGGTACGGAAACCCCCATTAACTGCGTAATCGGATGACCAGGCATATTAAAGGTAAAAAGAGAAGGAACGGGAGGTTCGATAGAATGACCCAACCGCACGATCCATTCGAAAAGACCAACCTTAGGGAAACCTCCGCAGGCGATGCAAACATAATCGGCAGACAAATCGCGGCCATCCGAAAGGAGGACCCGAAAAGAACCCGTCCCTTCGATACTCACTACCTCCGTCTTCATACGGATCTCTATGCCCAATTTGTTTACTTCCTGCATCAGGCAGTCTATGATAGTCTGCGAGGAATCGGTCACCGGGAACATACGTCCGTCCGGTTCGGCTTTTAAGGCCACCCCTCTTTCTTCAAACCATTTTATCGTATCGGTAGTAAACCAGCGGTGAAAGGCTTTTTTTACAAAATGAGTACCGCGGGGATACTTTTTTGCCATTTCCGTTATGTCGTCGCAGTGATGTGTTACGTTACAACGCCCACCCCCGCTGACTTTAACCTTGCTGAGTAATTTGCCGGTCTTCTCCAGGATCGTTACCTGCATGGAAGGGAACAAACGTGCCGCATTGACCGCGCAGAACAGACCTGCCGCGCCGCCGCCGATCACCAGTAATTTTTTATTTTCGTTATTCACTTAATTGGCAGTAAATAGATTCGGGTTAGCCCGCTCTGCCGCCTCGATGATACTGTAATCCGACAGGATATCTGCCTTCCCTTTTTTTATACAAACATCATGTTCAAAATGAACGGAAGGTTGATGATCATTGGTACGTACCGTCCAACCATCGCTCTCCGTGTATACATCACGTTTACCAAGGTTGATCATTGGTTCGATGGCCAGGATAAGCCCTTCTTTCATTTTTTGCCCGCTTCCCCGCCGGCCGTAATTGGGGACCTGCGGTTCTTCATGCAGGGATTTTCCGAGTCCGTGTCCTACCAGTTCCCGGACAACACCATACCCGTGTTTTTTTTCCGTATACTCCTGGATGGCGTAAGAAATATCACCGACCCGATTTCCGGCAACAGCCATTTCAATTCCTTTGTAGAGCGATTCCTTGGTCACCCTGATCAGTTGGCTGATGGCAGGACCCGGATCCCCGATCGCAAATGTATAAGCATGATCGCCATGCCAGCCATTCTTGATCACGCCGATATCGATGGATATTATATCTCCTTCTTTCAGAGGTTGATTATTGGGAAAACCATGTACGACGACATCATTCACGGAGGTACAGGAATTGAAGGGATAACCTTTGTAATTCAGGAAGGAAGGTATTCCTCCGTTATCCCGGATGAATTGTCCGATCAGCACATCGAGTTCCAGGGTAGTAGTACCGGCTTTCAGAATCTTGGCGATCTCGGTGATTGTCCGGCTGACCAGCAAAGCACTCTCCCGCATTGACTCGATTTCCGATGGGGTTTTATAATGGATCATAAACCTTTTCCTCATTCTTGTATTAAAAAAAAACTGTCCCAAAAGCTATTTCGGGACAGGTTCAAATATTTAAAAGCGTTCTATTAAATCACTGCATTCGAAACAGAGGACTGACGTCCCTGGATTCTTCCGCTTTTCATAAGACCGTCATATTGCCTCATCAGCAATTGGGTCTCGATCTGCTGTAAGGAATCCAATACCACACCTACCATGATCAGCAGGGATGTACCTCCGAAGAAGGATGCAAAACCCTGAGTTACACCCAATCTTTGTGCAAAACCAGGCAGGATACCGACAACAGCCAGTAGAACCGCACCGGGAAGAGTGATTTTATCCATGACCGAACCGATATAATCAGCGGTAGGCTGACCGGGTTTAACACCGGGGATAAAACCATTATTACGTTTCAGATCGTCTGCGATCTGTTTTGGGTTAAAAATAAGAGCGGTATAAAGAAAAGTAAAGCCGATAACGATCACTGCATAAATCAGCATGTGTACGAAATCGCGTGGATCGGAGAATAATTTTGCAATGCCTTTGGTTGAATCGAAACTGGCGAAGATAGTCGGCAGGAACATGATTGCCTGGGCAAAAATGATCGGCATAACACCGGCACCGTTCACTTTTAGGGGCAGGAACTGACGCGCTCCACCGAACTGACGGTTACCTACGATTTGTTTGGCATAATTGACCGGAACCTTGCGTACCCCCTGGATCAGGACGATCAGTCCCATAATGATGGCAACAAGGATAGCGATCTCGATGACAAAGATCAGGATACCACCACTGCCGGCGGCAGCTTTGGCATTCCATTCCTGAATGAAATTCCTGGGCAGACGGCCAAGGATACCAATCATGATAATAAGAGAAGTACCATTACCCAATCCTTTATCGGTTATCTTTTCACCCAGCCACATCACGAACAGGGTACCTGCGGTGAGTACGATCGGGGTGGTCAGCCAGAAATAACCGCTGAAACTATCAACGATGGCATCTCTTCCTAACCCTTTCAGATAGGTAACATAGGCATAAGCCTGAACAAAGGTGACGATAACGGTCAGATAACGGGTCCATTGATTGATCTTCTTTTGACCGCTTGCTCCTTCTTTCTGTACTTTCTGCATCTGGGGAACCAGGATGGTCATCAGCTGCATGAAGATAGAAGCGGAGATATAAGGCATGATCCCTAAAGCCAGGATAGAAGCCTGTGAAAAGGCACCACCGGAAAAGGCATCGATCAATCCAAGCGCACCGTTCTTGGCACCGCTAAGGGCACTGAGTTTATTTGGATCGATACCGGGCAGAACGATGAATGTGCCGAGCCGGTATATGAATATCAGGGAGACCGTGACAAGGATCTTGCTCTTTAAATCATCGATGCTCCAGATATTTCTAAGTGTTTGAAGTAGTTTCTTCACGGAATCTCTTAATTTTTGAGAATGTTTAAACAATAACCCACAAAAAAGACGCATTTGGTAATGCGTCTATGCAAGTTACATAAAATTACTTCACAATTTCGATTGTTCCACCGGCTCCTTCGATAGCCGCCTTTGCTTTCTCACTTACCGCGTTCACTTTGAAGGTAAGTTTAGTCTTCAGTTCTCCGTTCCCAAGGATCTTTACCAGATCGTTCTGGGCGATTAATCCATTGATATACAGATTTTCAGGAGAAAATTCGGAGATCCCGTATTTTTCAACCAGCAGATCGATCTGTCCCAGATTGAAGACTTTATAGTCAATCCGGTTGATATTATTAAACCCACGTTTGGGTATTCTTCTCTGGATAGGCATCTGACCACCTTCATGGGCCATTTTACGTTGGTACCCGGCACGGCTCTGTCCGCCTTTATTACCTTTAGTGGATGTTCCCCCTTTACCGGAAGCTTCTCCACGGCCCAAACGTTTTTCTTTATGTGTTGCACCTTTTGCCGGTCTGATCGAATGTAAATTCATATACTTGATTTTTACTTACGGGGAATCTCCCCTCGCGTTACCCCTGTCCGATCCGGTTTTGGCCGGAGGTACAAGGAAATTATTAAATGATTAAATTCTTTTGAGCTAATGGTTTATTTTACTTCTTCGACCTTTACCAGGTGATCCACTTTGCGGACCATACCTAAGATCTGAGGAGTGGCTTCAACCTCTTTGCTGGCGTGCATTTTATTCAGGCCAAGAGCTTTCAGGGTTAATTTCTGACGCTCGGATCTGTCGATGCCGCTTTTAACTTGGGTTATTTTGATCTTTGTCATGACTATGAATTATTTAAGCAAAAAAGTTTAACCGTTGAAAACTTTCTTTAATGAAATGTGACGGGTCCGGGAAACCTGGATCGGCTCCCTTAACATGGCCAGGGCCTTGAAGGTAGCTTTAACCACGTTGTGCGGGTTAGCGGAACCTAAAGATTTAGCCAGAACGTCCGTAATACCGGCGCTTTCCAGAACAGCACGCATGCTGCCTCCTGCGATAACACCCGTACCATGCGCAGCTGGTTTTATCAGGACCTTTGCAGCACCTTCTTTAGCCAGTTGATCGTGAGGAATGGTACCATGCATCACCGGAACCTTGATCAGGTTCTTCTTGGCATCTTCGATACCCTTGGTGATAGCTTCCTGAACTTCTTTAGCCTTCCCAAGACCATGACCTACGACACCGTTCTCGTTACCAACTACTACCAATGCAGAGAAGCTGAATGCACGGCCACCTTTGGTTGTTTTTACCACACGATTGATGGCAACAACTTTTTCTTTCAACTCAAGATCGCCGGCTTTGACTCTGTTTAAGATTACGTTTGACATTGTAATTATTTACGAATTACTATTTACAAATTACTTTACTCGATTAAAATTGAAGACCGCCTTCACGGGCTCCTTCGGCGACAGCCTTTACACGGCCGTGGTACAGATAACCGCCACGATCGAAAAGGACATCCTTAAGACCCAGTTCGGTAGCCTTACGGGCAATGGCAGTGCCAACCAGTTTGCTTTTTTCGACCTTAGGAACTTTATGCGCGACGATATCTTTATCGCGGGAAGAAGCGGAAGCCAGGGTTACTTTGTTATCATCATCGATCAGTTGCACATAAATATCATTGTTGCTCCTGAACACGGACAGCCTTGGTCTTGCTGCTGTTCCGCTGATCTTTTTACGGATGCCGTATTTGATCTTTTGTCTCCTGATTACTTTCGTATCCATGTTGTTTATTTTGCAATCCTGATTTATGTCTCTTAGAGAACGCCAGGACTAAATTTTCAAATTATATACCCGCAGCTTATTTACCAGCAGCTTTACCAGCTTTCTTCCTAACCACTTCACCTGTGTAACGAACACCTTTACCCTTGTATGGTTCAGGTTTGCGCAGACCACGGATCTTGGCAGCCACCTGGCCGATCAATTGTTTGTCAACCCCTTCCAGGAAGATAGTTGGGTTCTGCCCTTTTTCCTGTGCAGTGGTCAATTTCAGTTCTTTCGGGATTTCGAAAATAATATTGTGAGAATATCCCAGGGCCAGATCCAGAAGGTTACCCTGACTGGAAGCTTTAAAACCTACCCCGATCAATTCCAGTTGTCTTTTATAACCTTCCGTTACCCCTTTAACCATATTGGCCACCAGGGAACGATACAGACCATGAAGTGCACGATGACGGATCTGATCGGTAGGGCGGGTGACTTCTACTTGTCCGTCCTTTACTTCCACTTTAATATCGGGATCAACCGTTTGTTTCAGTTCGCCTTTTGGCCCTTTAACAGTCAGGATGTTGTGTGCTCCAACCGTCAATGTAACTCCACTGGGAAGAACAACGGGCTTTTTACCTATACGGGACATAATAATTACAATTTAAAATATTCAAATTATGATTCTCTGCCGTCAACCGGTCAGCCTGTATAGGACAGGCTTAATGTATTGCCAGCTTTTATTCTTTCCTTATTCCCTTTAGAGGGTTAGGAGGCTTAGTAGATATAACAAAGAACTTCGCCACCTACATTCTGCACTTTCGCTTCCTTGTCGGTCATTACACCTTTGGAAGTAGAAATAATGGCCACGCCCAAACCATTCTTCACACGTTTGAACTCAACAGGGCTGGAATATTGACGCAGACCCGGACGGCTAACTCTTTCCAGCGATTTGATCGCAGGCTCTTTGGAATTAGGATCGTATTTCAAAGCGATCTTGATAACGCCTTGTTTGCTGTCATCCTCAAATTTATATTTCAGGATATATCCTTTATCATAAAGGATCTCTGTCATTCTTTTCTTCAGATTGGAAGCAGGTATCTCTACGATACGGTGATTCGCCATCTGTGCATTACGTATTCTCGTCAGAAAATCTGCAATTGGATCAGTAACCATTGTCTGTATTCAGTTAAATGATGTCAAAAAAAATTTACAATGCGATATCCAATGATATCAAAACTCTTCTCCTACCCTAACTCCCCCTTTAGGGGGTTGGGGGGTTACCAGCTGGCTTTCCGTACGCCCGGAATCTTACCTGCAAGGGCCATATCACGGAAGATCACCCTGGAGATTCCGAAATAACGGATATATCCTCTTGGGCGGCCTGTCAACTGACAACGGTTGTGCAACCGGACAGGAGAAGCATTCTTCGGAAGCAGGTCCAATGCTTTGTAATCACCGGCGGCTTTTAAAGCGGCGCGTTTTTCAGCATATTTAGCTGTCATCGCTTCCCTTTTTCTTTGTCTCGCCTTTACTGACTCTTTAGCCATGTTATATAACTTTTAAAATTTAAAGCAAATCACAATTAGCAATCACAACAATTTTAATCTTTCTTCACACCACGGAAAGGCATACCCAGCTCTTTCAGCAGTTCGAACGCTTCTTCGTTGGTTCCGGCGGTGGTCACAAAAGTGATGTCCATACCGGTGATCTTGTTTACCTTGTCGATGTCAACTTCAGGGAAGATGATCTGCTCGGTGATACCCAGGGTATAATTACCGCGGCCATCAAACGATTTTTCATTGATCCCTTTGAAATCCCTTACACGGGGCAAAGCGGTAGAGACCAGGCGATCCAGGAACTCATACATCTTTACGCCACGCAGCGTGACACGGGCTCCGATCGGCATAGCCTTACGAAGCTTGAAATTGGAGATATCTTTCTTGGAAAGGGTAGAGACTGATTTCTGACCGGTGATCATCGTCAGTTCGTCTACGGCGACATCAACCAGTTTCTTATCTGTCACGGCGCCGTTCACACCACGGTTAAGACAGATTTTTTCCAATTTCGGAGCCTGCATGATGCTGCTATATCCGAATTTTTTCATGAGGGCAGGTACTACCTCTTTGGTGTACTTTTCTGCCAGACGCGGAGTGTATTTTTCTGTGCTCATTATTTGATTACCTCCCCAGATTTTTTAGATATGCGAACTAATTTTCCATTCTCCCTGGAACGTTTTATTTTGGTAGCAGAACCGGTCTTGGCATCCCACAACAGCACGTTGGAGATATGGATCGGAGCTTCCTGCTTCACGATACCACCTTTGGTATTCTGTGCAGAAGGTTTGGTGTGTTTGGTGACGATATTCACTCCTTCAACCAGGAGTTTGTTCTTTTCGGTAAGGACTTCCAGAACTTTCCGGGCCTTCTTGGGGTCCTTGTCGTCACCGGTGATCACTACCACGCTATCACCTTTTTTAATATTAAACTTCGGTTTGAATCTGTTACTCATTTTATTACCCTCCCTTCCTCCCTAAAGGGAGGCGTTATTAAAATTTATATTTCTATTTGTTCTTTTAAAGATCTTTTTCCTCTATTCCCCCTTTAGGGGGTTAGGGGGTCTCTACAGCACTTCAGGAGCCAGGGAGATGATCTTCATGTATCCCTTGTCACGCAGTTCCCTGGCTACTGGCCCAAAAATACGCGTACCGCGGGGTTCATCCGATGCATTCAACAATACAACAGCGTTATCATCGAACCGGATATAAGAACCATCCTTACGACGCAATTTTTTCTTGGTACGTACAATTACCGCTTTGGCAACCGTACCTTTCTTAATACCGCCGGAGGGCAGTGCATCTTTCACGGTAACCACGATCTTATCGCCTATACCGGCGAAGTCCTGTCCGCTGTTTCCCAATACCCGGATGCACAACACTTCTTTGGCACCACTGTTATCAGCTACATTTAGTCTGCTTTCTTGCTGAATCATTATTTGAGCATTTAGCTTCAAGCCGCAAGCTGCAAGCCTGAAAAATTATTGTTAATACTATTCTTTGTCAACAGCCTTTAGCTTGCGGCTTGTAGCCCGCAGCTTGCAGCTATCAGAACTACTTGGCTTTTTCGATAACTTCTACCAGGCGCCAGCGCTTGGTTTTGCTTAACGGACGGCTTTCCATGATCCTTACGACATCACCGATGGTGCACTCATTCTTTTCATCATGAGCATGGAAGCTGGTAGTCTTTTTTACGAACTTACCATAGATAGGATGTTTCACCTTTCTTTCGACGGTGACGGTGACGGTTTTATCCATCTTGTTGCTTTTTACAACGCCGATCCTTGTTTTACGCAAATTTCTTTCAACCATTGTTTTAGCTTTTAGCTTTTTATTTACAGTCCCGCCTCCTGACCTGGCCGGACAATTCGTATTCGATTATGCTTGGGGTTTGCGGTTGACGCGCTTTCTGAAAGGTGGCGCTTCACCCGCAAACATCCGATTTCTTGGCCTTCGGCCAGGAAGCTTACGCTTCCTTTAGCGTTTTCTGAGCCAGGGTGGTTTTCAACCGGGCAACATCCTTCCTCAGGTGGCGGATGCTCATCGGGTTTTCCAGAGGAGAAATGGCATGCGCAAATTCCAGTTTCTTCAGGCGCAATTCATCTTCCTGGATACGTGCTTTCAGATCGGCTTCAGTCAGATCCTTCAGGCTTTTTACAAAATCAAGCTTCTTTGACATTGTATGTCGGTTTTACTGTGTTCTGTTTATAATTGTTTCATCTCCCGGGCATACGCGGACCTTGCGGTCCGCTTTCCTCCTATACCACTACATCCCTGCGGACGATGAATTTGGTCTTGATCGGCAGTTTCTGTGCAGCCAGTTCCAACGCTTCCTTGGCTACGGCCAAGGGAACACCATCTGCTTCGAAAAGGATACGACCTGGTTCAACGACGGCCGCCCAATACTCAGGGTTACCTTTACCTTTACCCATTCTCACTTCCTGGGGCTTCTTGGTGATAGGCTTATCGGGGAATACCCGGATCCACACATTTCCTTCACGCTTCATAGCACGGGTCAGGGCCTGACGGGCAGCTTCCAACTGACGGTTGGTCAGCCAGATCGCTTCCAGCGATTTCAAAGCATATGAACCAAAGGAAATAGAACTTCCTCTTTTAGCCGTCTCGCGAATGCGGCCTTTTTGTCCTTTCCTATGCTTCGATCTTTTGGGTTGTAACATCTTAAATTATTTTCCGGTTACTTATTTTTCTTGTCTTTTATCTACTCCCCCTTTAGGGGGCTGGGGGGTTTAGTGCCTTCCGCCACCACCGCCGCCTCTCCTGTCACCGCCGCCAGCACCGGGGCCTCTTCTTTCACCACCACCACCGCCGCCGCCTCTTCTATCGCCGCCGCCGCCTGGTCCGCCTCTTCTGTCATCACGGTGATGACCGCCGCCGCCATGTCCGTCTTCCCTTCTTTCCCTTCTGTCGCTTACATCGGTCTTACCGCCTACGAAGTTGGGATTCAGGTCTCTCTTAGCCAGTACTTCACCTTTACAGATCCATACCTTGATACCGATCTTTCCGTAAACCGTAAGGGCGAAAACATTGGCGTAATCGATGTCCATACGTAAAGTATGTAAAGGAGTACGTCCTTGTTTGATCTCTTCGGTACGGGCGATTTCAGAACCGCCTAAACGACCGGCAACTTTTACTTTGATCCCTTCAGCACCCATACGGAGAGCAGAAGCGATAGCCATTTTAATGGCACGTTTGTAATTGATACGGTTTTCGATCTGACGCGCAATCGTGTCTCCGACGATATTGGCATCCAATTCCGGGCGACGGATCTCCAGGATATTGATCTGCACATCATCTTTGCCGGTAAGCTTCTTCAGCTCTTCCTTGATGCGGTCTACTTCACCCCCACCTTTACCGATGATGATACCGGGCTTGGAAGTATGGATCGTTACGATGAGTTTGTTCAGCGTACGCTCGATAACGATTTTGGCAATCCCACCTTTATTGATACGGGCATTCAGGTAGGTCCTGATCTTGTTGTCCTCGATCAACTTGAAGGCATAATCTTTTTTGCTGCCATACCAGTTGGATTCCCAACCCCTGATGATCCCTAACCTGGCCCCGATAGGATTTGTTTTCTGACCCATATTATGATTTAATAAGTTTTATCAATTATTTTTTTAAATCAAGAACTTTTTCATCAACAATGATTGTCACGTGATTGCTGCGCTTGCGGACACGGTACCCTCTTCCTTGCGGAGCAGGGCGCATACGTTTCAGGGTTCTTGCACCGTCAACGAAGATCGTCTTTACAACCAGGCTTGCATCGGCAGCGCTCTGGCCTTCATTCTTCTGTTCC
Organism: Flavitalea flava; assembly: GCF_054461575.1. Lineage (NCBI taxonomy): Bacteria > Pseudomonadati > Bacteroidota > Chitinophagia > Chitinophagales > Chitinophagaceae > Flavitalea > Flavitalea flava. Next base: position 9,098 of record NZ_JBTLQH010000056.1, on the reverse strand, counting down.
CAGTTCTTTACGGCAGACCACAGCAACTTGTGCAGCGGAGTAGAAGAATGTTGCGGGTGATGCTCGAGCAAAGCCAGGGCTTTCTCTACATGAATCCCACGGATCTCATCAGCCAGTAAACGCATTTTACGGGGCGATGTCGGATAATTTCTCAATTTAGCTACTGCTTCCATTTTATTGGTTTACGGTCTATGGTACCGGAGTGACCCGGACCCACAAACTATGTTATGCGATTTTCTTACTTGAATGTCCTTTGAAATTACGGGTAGGTGCGAACTCTCCCAATTTATGCCCTACCATGAACTCCGTTACATACACGGGAATGAACTTGTTACCGTTATGTACCGCCAGCGTATGACCCACGAAATCGGGGGTAATAGTAGAACGGCGGCTCCAGGTTTTGATCACCCCTTTCTTTAATGTTCCTTCATTAATAGACAGGATCTTTTCTTCCAGATTGGCGTCTACGTAAGGACCTTTTTTAATTGAACGACCCATATGAATGAGTTAATTTGTGATTTTTTAATTAAAAAACAGATCTACCTTTTTGGTAATTTTTTCCCATCCCGGCGCTGAATGATCATCTTGTCACTGCCCTTTCCTTTGGTACGGGTTTTCAGACCTCTTGAGTACTGACCGTTCCTGGAGCGTGGCTGACCACCGGATGCTTTACCTTCACCACCACCCATCGGATGATCTACCGGGTTCATCGCTACACCTCTTGTCCTTGGACGAATACCTCTCCAACGGTTGCGACCTGCTTTACCCATGCTCTGCAAACTGTGATCGCTGTTGGATACCACCCCTACGGTAGCATAACAATTGATCAATACTTTTCTCAGTTCGCCGGAAGGCATTTTCAGGACGGCATATTTTTCTTCCTTATTGGTCAATTGAGCAGAAGTTCCTGCGCTGCGGACCAATTTACCACCCTGACCGGGCTGCATTTCAATATTGTGCACATTGGTACCCAAAGGCATGCTTTTCAGTTGCAGTGCATTTCCTAATTCAGGAGCAACGCTGTCACCGGACAGAACAACGGTTCCGACCTGCAGACCCTGGGGAGCCAGAATATATCTTTTTTCACCATCGGCATAATGAATCAATGCAATAAAGGCTGTACGGTACGGATCGTACTCGATAGAAGCAACTGTCCCGGGGACGATCTTCTTGCTTCTTTTGAAATCGATGATACGATACATCCTTTTGTGACCACCACCCATATACCGCATAGCTCTCCTACCCTGAAAGTTCCTACCTGCCGTAGATTTCACTTTATCAAGAAGGCTCTTCTCCGGCTTATCTGCCGTAATCTCGGCATACGCATTTCCAATTCTCCAGCGTGTCCCTGCGGTAATCGGCTTGTATTTTTTCAGTGCCATTTTTCGTTTCTTATTCTTTTTAAAAAATTGTCAATCCTTTGCGGCGTCTGACCGCCATTCTTTGTTCCCCCCAACCCCCTAAAGGGGGAGTTAAGGAAGCCTACATACTAGATGCTAGCATATAAATCGATCGTTTCGCCTTCGGCTACAGTTACCAGGGCCTTTTTGAAGGCTGGTTTACGACCTTGTACATATCCTGCCTTTGTAAAGCGGGTCTTGTTCTTACCTGGCACAACAGCAGTATTCACATCTATCACTGTTACTCCGTAGAAATCCTGAACGGCTTTCTTGATTTCCAGTTTGTTGGCTTTACGGTTGACACGGAAAGCATATCTCCGCAGTTTTTCCTGCTGGGCATTTGCTTTTTCGGTCAGTATCGGTTTTACTAAAACTTCGGAAAGTTTCATTTTCTCAATTTTTTCTTAATTATCAAACATCTTTTCCCTCCACTCCCGACCGGGAGCCGGCGGTCTAAGCTTTTACTTCATCCAGTGCATCTTCTGCAAATGCTATCGCAGCAGATTCAGAGAGAACGAGTACATCTGCATTCACGATATCATAAGTATTGATATCTGCCAGCAAAGTACCTTCAACTCTTGGAATATTGCGCAAACTCAGGTATACGTTATCGTTAGATTCAGGGAGAACGAACAGGACCTTCTTACCGGCGATCTCCAGGCTCTTCAGCACTTCGGAGAACTGTTTGGTCTTTGGGGTATCCAGTTTGATATCTTCAACCACGACGATGGCATTTCCTTTGGCTTTGTAGGCCAGCGCTGACATCTTAGCCAGGTCTTTCACCCTGCGGTTCAATTTAAAATCATAACCGTGGGGTTTAGGTCCGAAGATAGTACCACCACCTTTATAAAGAGGGTTACGCAGGTTACCTTTACGGCTTCCTCCTGTTCCCTTCTGGCGATGAAGCTTCTTGCTGGAACCTTTCACTTCCATGCGGGTCTTCACTTTGTGCGTACCCTGGCGTTGTGCGGCAAGGTATTGTTTGACGGCAAGGTAGATCACATGGTCATTCGGCTCGATTCCGAAGATCTCTTCGGACAACTCTACCGTTCTGCCGGTCTTTTTCCCTTGTATATTTAGTACTGATACTTCCATTGTAATTACTTTAAAAAAGTTACTTCTGAGTTACTTCTGAATTAAGACAATTGATCCGTTGTGGCCAGGTACCGATCCACTCACCAGGATGTAATTTTTTTCCGCGAAGATCTTAACGACCTTCAGGCTTTTCACCTTTACACGGTCACCGCCCATACGGCCGGCCATGCGGACACCTTTCATTACACGTGAAGCATCGGAAGAGTTACCGAGGGAACCGGGAGCACGCTGACGGTCATGCTGACCGTGAGACTGCTGACCCACACCATGGAATCCATGACGTTTAACGACCCCTTGAAAACCTTTACCTTTTGAAGTACCGACAACTTCTACTTTGTCGCCTTCGGTAAAAATCTCAACGGTGATCGCTTCACCAAGATTCTTTTCTATGGAAAAATTGCGAAATTCTTTTACAAACTGTTTGGGGGAAGTGCTGGCTTTTACGAAGTGATTCTTTTCAGCCTGAGTAGTGTGCTTTTCTTTCTTTTCACCAAATGCTAACTGAACGGAGGTGTAGCCATCTGTGTCCTTTGTTTTGACTTGTGTGACGACACAAGGACCTGCTTCAATGATCGTGCAAGCTGTTTGCTTGCCGTCAGGACTGAAGATGCTGGTCATCCCGATTTTTTTACCAATAAGACCTTTCATTTATTTTAAAGTTTATGCCATCGGGTATGAGGACAACTCGAAGACTTACTGTATTGGTGTTACAGAAGCGGTCTACGTTTTCAATCCTTCGTTTGCAGCCGACCTTTTCTTTTAGTCTTTCTTTATCCGCCTTGTGCGGGTCCGGAAAGACAGAAGTACCGGCAGTAAACAAACCCTGAATGGCTTGTTCATATGTGACCCCTTCTTTCTCCCGGAGGAGAAAGGAAGAGAATTTACTAATTAGTTGCCCCAATTTTTCCGCTCCGCATTCCGTTTAAGTTGGAATGGTATCCTGTGGGAGAAATTAAATTCTCTTTCAGAAAAATGGCCCTTTTCAGGGTTTTTGAGCGTCTCTCTGCCTTTCCTGCTCCCCCTTTAGGGGCTGGGGGGTGAGAGATCTGGGCTCCAGCGCTATTTTATTCCGGAGAGCGGCGCTCTTAACCTTCGTTTCGCTGGCGCGAACCTCGGTTATCCGGAAGTTTATAGATGGATATATAAAGAACTTAAAATCGATTCATTCCCTTAGGCCTCCCTGCGGTAACCGGGTGAAGCGAAGCTTCATGAAGGTTACGGGCGGAGCCCTGGGGGGCGGCGTACTTAGGCCTTGATCTCAACATCTACCCCTGAAGGCAGATCCAGTTTGGACAGGGCATCTACGGTCCTGGAAGAGGACGTATAGATATCCAACAAACGCTTGTGGGTATGCAGTTGGAACTGCTCACGAGCTTTCTTATTCACGTGCGGAGAACGCAGAACGGTGAAGATTTTCTTCTTAGTAGGTAAAGGAATAGGACCCGTTACCACTGCACCTGTACTACGAACTGTTTTAACGATCTTCTCAGCAGATTTATCTACCAAATTGTGATCGTACGACTGTAATTTGATTCTGATTCGTTGAGACATAAGCCAAATCCCATTTTTCGAATGGGGATGCAAAGGTATGCGTAAGTTTTTTATTTACAAAAGAAAAATGCCCCAAATTTGGGACATTTTTAATTTTTTTTTGTTTCCAGGCAATAAAGATAGTCAATTACCTCAGCGCCCACCACCCGGGCAATTCTTTTTCAGGTAATCCGTATACAAGGTAGCCAGGTGTCTCCGGGTTCCTTCCCCCTCATAAATGCCATGTGAACGATTGGGATAGGACATGTACTGGAAAACCTTATTGTACTTGATCAGAGTATTGAGCAGCAATTCGGCATTCTGGTAATGTACATTATCATCCCCTGTTCCATGGATATATAACAAATTACCTTTCAGCCCTTTAGCATAGGTCATGGGGGAAGCCTTCTCATAATCTTCCTGATTCTCAGGGATTAGTCCCATATACCGTTCTTCGTAAATATTGTCATAAGACTGCTGGTGATTGACGGCAGCTATCGCAATGCCGGTCTGGTAGAGATCAGGGTATTGGAAAAGGAGATTAAGGGTGGTTGCTCCTCCCCCGCTCCATCCCCATACGGCTATCCGGCTGTTGTCCACAAAGGACCATTTCAGGACCTCTTTAGCCGCCATAGCCTGATCCCGGATATTCAGCCGGCCGATCTGGCGATAGATAGATTTGCGCCATTGCCGCCCCTTGGGAGCAGGCGTTCCCCGGTTATCCAGGCTCATATAGATATATCCGTCGGCAGCCATATCCCCGGCATAAAGGAAATTAACCCCTGCACCTTCCTGGTCCAGTACCGTCTGGGCGGCCGGTTCTCCATACACATAGAACACGACAGGGTACTTTTTAGTACTGTCGAAATGGTCGGGTTTTACCATCCAGCCATCCATTTCCACCCCGTCAACCGTCCTTACGGTAAAGAATTCTACTTTTTTATGAGCAGCCGTCTGGGCTATCTTTGCATTGATATCTACCCCCTTAGCCAGGGCAACATGGCCTGGTACACTAATCCATTCCTGGATAGAGGGGGTATTGGCATTGCTGAAATTATGCATGGCAAACTGGGCGTCCGGGGAGATCTCATACTCATGGGTACCAGGCTGGCCCGCCGGTGTGATCCGTTCAGGCTTTCCTTTACCATCCAGGCGGGTACGATAAAGATATCGTTGGGTGGCATTTTCCGGAGAGGCGATAAAATACACATAGTTATTCTTTTCGTCGATCAGGCTCACCGTGGTTATATCATAATTCCCTTTGGTGATCAGCGTCTCCTTTTTCCCATCCCGGCTTATACGATAAATATGGCGCCATCCGTCTTTTTCGGTCACCCATATAAATTCCTTTCCTCCATTGATAAAGTCCCAACCCGCAACTACCCCGTCCTGCCAGGAGCCTTTACATTCGAAAAATGCACTGTCTTTCTCCGCATAAAGCTGGGTGGTGTTGCCGGTGGCAATATTACTGGTGAGGATCTTGCTTTCATTCTGTTTCCTGTTCAACTGCTGCAGGATCAGTTCCGTGGAATTAGCGGCCCATTCCATCCTGGGCAGATAGGTCTGCCGGGGATCGCCCTGGATATCCATCCATTTGGTCGTTCCCGAGGAAACATCCACCACGCCGATCTTATAGGGTGAGGGGGCCTGCCCTACCACCGGGTATTCCACCGGCACGACAAAGGGATAAACGGAATCTGTCGTATTAAGCATCAGGTAATCCTTGATCTGGTTGGCATCGATCTGCCAGTAGGCGATATTCTGACCGTCGGGACTCCAGCGGAACCCATCCCGGCAATCCAATTCCTCTTCATAGACCCAATCGAAGGTCCCGTTGATCAGTTTTGGAGTGCCGTTCGTGGAGGTCAGGCTTTTAGACTGGCCGCCGGCAAGATCTTCCACGTATACGTTATGTTCGCTCACATAAGCGGCCTTGTTTCCATCAGGGGAGAATTTGGCGAACATAAGAGAAGAGGCAGGACGATCCTTACCCAGCTGTCTCAGGGCATGGGAGGACAGATCCAGGACCCAGTAATCACCCCGGGTATTATAGCGCCATACCCGTTGGGTATTGGTAAAGATCAGGAGTTTTTTTCCGTCTTCGGAAAAGGCAAAATTCCTGATATCCAGCGGTTTGCTGCGGCCGGAAGGGATCAGCTGCTCCCTGGTTACAACGGCCGTCTCTTTATTATCCGGCAGATCGACCCGCAGGATCTCTCCGGATCCGGCCTTGTAAAAGGAGTGACCGTTATTGATCCATTTCAAATCTGTAGAACCGGGCTGGGCAAAGGCGGCATTATAAAACAGGCAAAGTAAAAGAACCGTGAAGGAGGCCATTCCCCGCAGAAAAAAAGTTCGTGCAGCAGATAACATAAGAGTGTGATTTTTTAGGCGCGGAAATTAGTATAATCCATCGAGATCTGAGCAACAAACTGGACCAACGGTGCGGCAAGGTTTGCAAAACCACCCAGGCATCCCTGGAAGATATAGCACAAGGCAAAAAAAACCCGCCTTTGGGGACGGGTCTTTTCTAAACTTTATAAAAATGATCTTATGCGTTCACTTTTCTGCCTTTCACCTTGGCGATCACTTCTTCCGCTACGTTATTCGGAGCAGGAGCATAGTGAGAGAATTCCATGGTGGAGGTAGCACGGCCGGAGCTCATGGAGCGCAGTTGGGTAACATACCCAAACATTTCGCTCAAAGGAACCTTGGCCTTGATTACCTGCAGGTTGGCACGGCTGTCCATACCTTCCAGGATACCACGACGACGGTTAAGGTCACCGGTTACATCTCCCATATATTGGTCGGGAGTCAGTACTTCCACTTTCATGATAGGTTCCAGCAGAATAGGCTTTGCCTTGCGACCTGCTTCACGGAAACCGGATCTGGCACAGATTTCAAAGCTCATGGCATCGGAATCTACATCATGGTAGCTGCCGTCGAACACCCGCACCTTCATGCTGGTCAGGGGATACCCGGCCAGAACGCCTGTACCCATCGATGTTTCAAAACCCTTGGAGATCGCAGGGATGAATTCCTTGGGAACGGATCCGCCAAAGATATCGTTCACGAACTGGAAATGTTTTCCTTCGTTTTCTTTCAGCCATTCTGCGTCAGCCGGTCCGATCGCGAACTGGATGTCTGCGAACTTACCACGACCACCCGTTTGTTTCTTCAACACTTCACGGTGTTCGATCGTAGCATTGAAGGCTTCTTTATAGGCAACCTGGGGAGCACCCTGGTTAACTTCTACTTTGAATTCACGACGCATACGGTCGATAATGATTTCCAGGTGCAGTTCTCCCATTCCACGCAGGATGGTCTGACCGGTATCTTCGTCTGTATTTACGCGTAAGGTAGGATCTTCTTCTACCAGTTTGGCAATGGCCATACCCATCTTATCGACGTCAACCTGGGTCTTGGGTTCAACCGCTACGGCAATAACCGGCTCGGGGATGAACATATTTTCCAGCGTGATGGGATGATCTTCATCGCAAAGGGTATCACCGGTCTTGATTTCTTTAAAACCAACCGCTGCACCGATATCTCCCGCTTCGATAAAATCGATCGGGTTCTGTTTGTTGGCAAACATCTTCATGATACGGCTGATACGCTCTTTTTTGCCGCTTCTTACGTTCAATACATAAGAACCTGCATCGAGATGACCGCTATAACACCGGAAGAAGGCAAGACGACCTACGAAAGGATCGGTCATGATCTTAAAGGCCAGCGCTGCAAAAGGTTCCTTTGCATTGGCCTTACGCGTAACGATCTCGCCCGTGTTTGGATCAGTACCCTGTATATCATCGATATCCAGCGGGGAAGGCAGGTAACGGCAAACGGCATCCAGGGCTGTTTGTACACCCTTATTCTTGAATGACGAACCGCACATCATCGGAACGATGCTCAGGTCTACCGTAGCTTTACGGATAGCCTCATGCATTTCATCTTCCGTAATGCTATTGGGATCTTCAAAGAATTTTTCCATCAGGGTATCATCGTATTCCGCGACGGCTTCCACCAGTTTCGCTCTCCACTCATTTGCTTCTTCCAGCATATCTTCCGGTACAGGAATTTCATCGAAGGTCATCCCTTCGGTTTCCATGTGCCAGATAATACCTTTCATCTTGATCAGATCCACCACACCGGCAAAATCATCTTCAGCGCCGATCGGCAGCTGCAATGGAACGGCCTTGGCTCCCAGCATTTCCTTTACCTGCTTGACCACCATCAAAAAGTCAGCACCGCTGCGGTCCATCTTGTTGACGAAGCCGATACGGGGAACTTTGTAACGGTTGGCCTGGCGCCAAACGGTTTCTGACTGAGGCTCTACCCCATCAACGGCGGAAAATAGGGCGATCAGACCATCCAGTACGCGCATGGAACGCTCTACCTCAATGGTAAAGTCAACGTGACCCGGAGTATCGATGATATTGAAATTATATTTTTTTGTATTGGCATCCACCTTCCCCTTATCGGTAGGAAAATTCCATACACAGCTCACAGCAGCAGAGGTAATGGTAATACCTCTCTCTTTTTCCTGCTCCATCCAGTCGGTGGTAGCTGCACCGTCATGAACCTCACCGATCTTGTGGATCATCCCCGTATAGCGCAAAATACGCTCGGTAGTAGTGGTCTTGCCGGCATCGATATGTGCCGCAATACCGAAATTCCTTTGAAATTTTAAGTCTGCCATTGTTATATATTAAAAAGTTAAACCGTTTAATTAATCCTAAACCCCTCATTCTCTTTTAGTTGTGCCATTTCCCTCCATAATCTCTCTACACTCCCGCCCGGGCAGCAAAACTATTGACCCTGTTTTATTTTATCTGAAAAATTCCATTGGCCAGTATCCTCCTTATAAATTCGGTGCGCAAAGGTAATTAAATATTTTCTGAAATGTGCAATAAGCTCATTGGAGTTATTGAAATATAACTCTATTCGCTTATTCCGCTAATTATTGGCCTCCGGCCTTTGTGACCTTGTCACAAGGGCTCATTGGAGTTATTGAAATATAACTCTATTCGCTTATTCCGCTAATTATTGGCCTCCGGCCTTTGTGACCTTGTC